>JAISWZ010000664.1 GCA_031270945.1 Clostridiales bacterium
GGGGAGGACAGCGCCGAATTCGGCTGGCTAAGAAAGCTTTGGGGGATACTGGCATGAACTTCTTTGGTTTTCTATCTTTGCTGGGCGGACTCGGGCTATTCCTTTATGGCATGACCATCATGGGGTCCGGCCTTGAAAAGCTGGCTGGAGGCAAGACGGAAAGCATCCTGAAAAAGCTGACGTCCTCTCTTCCTAGAGGCGTCCTTCTTGGAACATTGGTGACAGCGGTCATACAGTCGTCCTCTGCGACAACAGTGATAGCAATAGGCCTGGTTAACAGCGGGCTCATGAACTTCACGCAGTCCCTGGGCATTGTCATGGGCGCCAATGTCGGCACCACAGTCACCGGCCAAATTCTCAGGCTTTCCGAGCTTTCCGGGGACAATTTCATCATCAGGCTCTTCAAGCCGGAATCGCTATCCCCAATAAGCATCATCTTTGGCGTTTCCTTGCTGCTGTTCGCAAAACGGCTCAAAAACAAAAACATCGGGCAAATCCTTATCGGCTTTGGAATCCTTTTTACAGGAATGCTTGCTATGGAGTCAGCGGTTTACCCTCTCAGGGACTCCGAAGTTTTCCTCTCCATGTTCGCCAAGCTAGAAAACCCCCTGCTTGGGGTCTTGGCTGGGTTCACTGTGACAGCCATCATTCAGTCCTCTTCAGCTTCCATAGGCATACTCCAAGCCCTGACAGCAACAGGCGCGGTTGCTTGGGCAAACGCTGTGCCAATAATACTGGGGCAGAATATAGGCACTTGCGTGACAGGCCTATTGGCTTCCATAGGCGCCAACAAGGCCGGAAAGCGCGTGGCTTTCAGCCACATCTACTTCAACGTCATAGGCACCGGCATATTCATGGCGGCTTTGTACTTGGCAAGGCCCCTTATGGCGTCTTTCTGGAACAATTCCATGAGCATGGGAGACATTGCGAACTTCCATACTTTTTTCAATATAATCACAACAGTCATTTTCATCCCCTTTAACGGCTTGCTGGTCAAGCTCAGCTACATGACTGTGCCCAAGGACAAGACAGAGTCCCATCCAGAGCTCACAAATGTCGTCCTGGACGTCAGGCTCTACGCCTCCCCCTCAACTGCCATCGCGCAAGCCCGTTCAGCAGTGGCCCGCATGGCGGAGCTGGCTTTCCTTGTCCAGAAAAGCTCCCTTGACATAGTGCTAAAGAAAAACCCGGCTGACTCAGAGCTTGCCTACATCCGGGAAAATCTCACGGATCAGCTGGAAGTCTCGATAACCAACTACTTAGTGGGAATCACCAAGCTTGACCTTACAGATGAAGAAGGGCGAGAAGCCGCCACCTTGCTCTCGTTTGTAAATGAGTTTGAGCGGATCGGGGATCGCGGAATAAACATCATTCAGACCTCTGGAGTCATATCAGAAAAGGAGATTGGGTTTTCAAAGCTTGCCGTGGCAGAGCTGAAGGTTCTGGAGAATGCCGTAAACGAGGTTTGCCAGCTGGCCATAGACGCCTTCTCAAACCGGAGCATAGACTCCGCCTCCAAGGTAGAACCCCTGGAAGAGACAGTGGACGCGATCTGCGAGACCATTCACTCCAGGCACATAAGACGCCTCAAGGATGGCACTTGTTCCATAGAAGCCGGCGTTGTCTTCCTGGAAGTCTTGAACAACTACGAGCGCATCTCCGATCACTGCTCGAACATCGCCGCCAGGATCCTTTCCAGCACCTCCAGCCTTCCAGACACTCACTCCCTGCTCAGGGAGCTCCACATGGGACGCCAGGCCCAGTACTCCAAGTGGCGGACATACTTCGAAGACAAGTACAGGCTGCCTATGCTACCGACAAACCAGGAGGATAAGTAACGAAATATGGGCATATAATGCAATTACTAACGAACTTGAGCGTTCGTTAGTAAAGCCAAGGGCGCTTCATGCTCATCAATGACAACCTTTTAACAATATAATGTTCCCGATGCCCAAAACCAAACCCAAGGCGTCCAAAAGGGCCGGAAAGCTCACGCTTTCCGGCCCTTTTCAGCGCCCCATGCCGGCCTGCGGCCGGCCGGGCAGCGCCCTGGTCTTATATTTATCAAACATACTCGCTTTCCATGCTTTCCATCTCGTCTACTTCTTCCACCAGCTCTCTGTGCTGCTTCTCCATAAGATGCTTTGTAGCCGCCTTTTGGCCTTTCCTTACCAAGATGGATATATAGCCGGTAAATATGTCAGCGCCTTTTTCTGTTAGCATAGGAACCTGCTTGATCTCAAACTTTCCGCCGGGATAAGCTACTATCGCGTCTTGCATTATTAATAGCCCAGCTTCCACTTCATCGTTGGCAACTCTGCCCTCTGGAACGGGAGGAACTATAGGAAGCTCCAGATTCCGCATTTCTTCAGGCAATGAAGGCTCCTTTCTCGCCCCATAGTTAGATATCAGGTTTGACGCGTACTTTTTCTCACGCATCGCAATAGCTCCCTCGCAACTCTTCCCGCAAGATTTTCGCGCGTCCATCCTCATGCGAAGCCCATTTAGGTTAACCAGATACTTGCTTCCGCACTTCTCCGCCAGATTGGCTTGGTAAAACCTAGAGTCGCATTCAAAGCGCTTGCTGCTGCCAGGAGCTACTACTGGCACACCTTTCTTCCAAAACGGCAATTCTCGGCTCATACATATCCTCCTAGTTGTTGTCAGGCCGACCCCCAAGCGCCAGCCCGCAAGTTTTGTCAATTTCCTGCAAAAATGTTTTTGTACATACAATACATACAGTACCCAGGGCAAAAAAGTCTCGATCCCTTATAAATGCCCGTATGCAGCCTACAGCTTACCCCAAAAGCGCCAAATTTGCAAGTCTTGCCGCCCCAGCGCCCTATCTTTCCGGCAAAGCTCCATGCCCAAATGGGCCACTCAACCAGGCGCTCATGTCCATGCATTGTTTAGCCCCTAAGCACTATCCCCTTTAGTATTTCGACATACTTTAGGTTCAGTTTCATCGTCAATTATGCCAGCTTTAGACATGTGGCAGGATTGAGCCTGTCCACACCCTGCGTCTGCCGACATTTTGCATATAAATCATCAGCGTTCAGAGCACCGCTAATACGAGAGGGGCCAAGAATAGCGATTTCGCTACTATCTCTAAATTCCATGGCAATATTATGCATCTCGGACCTTTAACCTAGGTCAAGCTCCTAATGGGATGAAATTTATGTGGGGTAGCGCTAAAGCTTGCCAAATCTGCTACTATCTCTAAATTCCATGGTAAAGATAGGCATGCCGAACGACCTGTCTAAAGTCCGCATCTCCTACATGAATCCGTGAGCAACTTACCGTTCTGCCGCCTATCTCTAAATTCCATGGTAAATAAACGCAATACGGTCTCATGCTTTTCTCAACGCAAAAAAGCGCCGCCCTCAAGCATAGCTTGAAAGCGGCGCCTATAAGCCCTAAGGGCTCAGACGTATTCTATCACCATTTCGTCGATCTCTTCCATCTCATCCTCATTGTCACTGCCCATCTCGCAGGTCATATTGCCTATGCTGTTGGAAAGGTGCCTCATGGCCGCCTTCTGCCCCTTGCGGCCCAAGATGGTTATGTACTCCGCGTATAGGTCAGCGCCCTTGCCTGTCAGCATCGGAACTTTCTTGATCTCAAATGTCCCATCGGCCTGCTTGACTGCCGCTTCCCTCATTTCCAGAAGCCCCAACCCAATTTCCTCGGATGGATCAGACTCAGGCACCTTTGAGACTATGGGAACCTTTATGTCTTTCATATCCCCTTGCAAAACCTGAGCTTTCCTCGCTCCAAGCTTTCGAATCAACTGCTTTGCGGATTTCTTCTCGAACATGTCAGCGGCGCCAGCGTTGACCCTGATGCAAATCCTCGCCGACTCTGCCTTTAAGGCGACGCCGTGCAGGTTCGCCATGTACAAGTCTCCGCACTTCTCAGCCAGATTGGCCGCGTAAAACCTAAAGTCCATCTCATACCGCTTGCACCCGGGAGCTACTATCGGCATACTCTTTTTCCAAAATATCAAGCTGCTTTTCATGTCAAAAACCTCCTAATTTTAGGCCCCTTGGGCCTTTTTTTAATATTTTATTCTTAGACGCAAATTGGGGGCGGCTTGTTCCCAGCCGGCTTGGCACTTATAACTCCCTTTTGATTATACGTAGCCCGAGAAAGCAAAGTAAGGAGAATAAGTTGAAAAGGCGGCCTGAAAAACCGAAAAGACGGGGGCGAATTTAAAGATACGTCTGGCTAAAGCGTCAAAGCAGGAGTGCAACCATCCGTTCAAGTCTGACAAATGCGAAACTGAGCCACAAATTTACAAGCTCACGCATTAACCTAATTACTGGAATGCATGCTTATTGAGAAGGCAATGCCAGCGTTTGCAAGAGCAATATGCATAACCCTTATGTAAGAATAAAAAACCAAAATTCTTGCAAGCTTGCAATTCGCCCTTGAACCCCTGCTTTCTTCAAGTCTTCTTCAAGCCTTTTCAAGCTTTCTTCAAGCGTCTTCCAATCAGTTAGATTACAGATGTATGATAAAGGCTGGCAAGAGGCCATTCAAACCTCTTGTCAACTCGAACTAAGAATTACAGCCAAGCCCGCTTCCGCAAACGTAAAAAACCGCCTGAACTTGCCCCTTGCAAATATTATACAACATCAACCCAGGACATCTGTAAAATCCATTTTCTCCAAGCAAGACTGGCAAAACTCCGCAAAATCGCAAAACACCGCCAACCAGGAGCAAGAATCGCCTAAAACAAGTTCTTTTCCGCCTGATCCAAGAAATCCTTGGCTTCTTTCATTGTCGACTGCAGCTCCCGCCTAAGCCCTATGATCTTCTCTTCAAATGCCAAGTAGCGGCTTAAAAACTCGTCCTGCGCAGCTAGAGGCGGGCATGGAACCATGAGCTGCTTCAGCCCTTCAACCGATATGGTAGTGATTACGCTTCCGACGGTCTGGCCCTTCAGCACCGCTGCGCCTAGATTGCTTTCAAAGAAAGCTTGAAGATACTTTGGTCTTATCTTCGCCTTGTCTAACTCTATAATATAAAGGTTGCCGTTAGCAACCACTTTTTTCCCCCGCAAGTCTCCAATAACCGACACCTTGAAAGGCGCGTTCTTTGTAAAGACGACATCGCCCGGGGATAGGCAGCACTTTTCCATATTGGGGTCGATCTCTTTCAAGTACATCAGATCTTCGCCTATCAAGCCGTCCTGAATGTCCTTTGTCAATAGGTACTGAAATTCCGTTGCCTCTGCGGTAGCCAGATCATCCAAAGCCTTGGCTGAAAGCTGGGTTCCCCGCCTCATGTGGATGATCAGGGTTTCCAATAAAACCCCATTTCCTACTTCTATGGGCTTTCTGAACCGCTTCTCCGGATCCAGGTCGCAGTCTCTCTCGATCAATTCGGAATTGGGGATCAGCTTGCTGAACTCTGAATCAGTCCGCACCGCTTTCAGGATCTTTTTTACATATTTATCTGATGCGCTTGTTGCGCTTGATGCAGTTGACGCGTCTCTTCCAATTATCCCTCCCGCGTCCACCATTCTTACTGCACTGTTCCCCTTGCTGAAAACCATCAGCGCTGACGCGCAAGAACTGAACTCGCGCCCAGAAGGCAGGGATATGACAGTCTCTATAAGACCCCGAGAAGCGAAGTACTTTCGCGCTTCCCGCTCTGCCGAGTTGATGTTGATCCCCATGTTCACGATGCAAACGGCTTTTCCGTCCTGCTTCAGCCGATCCATGATAAACCCAATGATTACCCAATCGTCGTTTCTCGTCTTTGGCATGTCTCCGAACTCAGGGCTCATCCTGTCCAAGATCCTGCGCTGATCCATGGTCATCCTGGGCATGTCCCGCGTGAAGTTGAAAAAGATCTTGTCAAACTTTTCGCGCTCGTCATACATTAAAGTCTCTTCCACTTCTATGTTTGGCCCAAGAATCGCTCCCCGTATAGCCGCGATTACCGCGTGGTCACTGTCACATGCCATTCCGAAATACTGCGCCTTGCTGTTCGCCTTGTACGCCTCTATGAAAAAGTCGCCCCGCGCCTCGTAGTTGACAACCTTGTCACGATCCTGTATCTGCAAAAGGGAAACGGCAAGCAGGGTTGACGCGCTGTATGGGTGTTCCAGCAAGTACAGCTTCAAGCTCTCTTCGTTGACACCCCTCACACAGCTATGTGGATCCCAGAGGGTCTCAAACTCATCCCATACAGGCGTAACCTCCGCTCTTATTTCAGCCCTCAGGCCCCTGTCAGCTATGTTCTTAAGAACCGATTCCCAGTCCGGCCTCTCAACAGGCGACAGCTTCATCGCAACGTAAAGCGCGAACGCCGAAACCTTTTCGAGGTAGCTGTTATGGTATTTGCCCAAGCATCTAAAGAGAGCCGGCCTGACCATGCTCACTGCCGCTTCTTCCGCGCTCTGCTTCTTCATAAAGGCCTCCGTTTGGTTTTTCATAACCTAATAATATTATAAGGCATGATTTTTTGGTTGTCAACAACCAATGTCTTGCCAATTTGTGCCAACCCGTGTATCATCACGCTTTGGGCCGATCTAATTTTTTTGGTTTTTCATAACCTGATAAGAATATTATAGGGCGTGATCTTTTGGTTGTCAACAACCAAAGTCTTGCCAATTTGTGCCATTAGATGTTTTGCGCTGTTCACGACGACCAGAATCCTTGCCAAGCTCGCCACAAATGGCTTGAAACAGCGATTTTTTAGATTTTGCGCTTTTTATCTCAGCACTAACGCACCCGATCAATCCAGCGCCTATTTGGGTTCAGCGCCAATTTAGCGCCTATTTCAGCGTCTGCGCCCCCCTTTGCGTATTTTCAGTCCTCCGGCCTCCCCTTTGAACGACCCGACTGGGTTTGAGGCGGGTAGCGTTAATAAAATCCCATATACTAACGTTCATCTGTATAAATTCCAAATCATGGCGTTGGCAGGCATAACTAACTGTGTACTTGCATATTTTTTCTTTGCTGGTTATAATACGTCTCTACCCTTCGCAGCCATTACGTGATATAATACTTAGTGCATACCCCCAAAATTCATAAAGTGGCGCAACGAAAGTCATCGCGAGCTTCTGCGTGACTTTCACGAGCCCAAAAACAAATTTTGGGATATGCACTTAGGGCAGAGAGAGAAATATATAGCGCAAGCGTCGCCGCAAAGCGCTTGCATAGCGCAACTGCCCGCATTCGCCCCTTGCTGGAGCGCAAGGCGCCGAAAATCCTACATAAGGGGTTTTTCAAAGTTCCCAACAAAGCCAAGATTTTCGGAAAATGGCTGTCATTCATGCTCTTAAAACTAGGGACGCAAGCCCAGTGCGCCCCCAGATCCAAGTCACTGCAAAAAGGCCGTCTGCGCCATTCGCGCACGGCCATAACCCCGCAAGCGCCATGCGCTTGCGACAAAATTTCGTTCAAACTCCGCGCAAAAAGATTTGCGCGAAGCAACTTCAGTCGGAGCGAAGAGTCGCTCCCCGGCATACGAGGTGATTGATATAAACTCCAGGCGGCCTATGCCGAAAACGAGCGTCAATGTCGTGTTCAAGGTCAGCACCCAGAACATCAAGAAAACAAGCGCAAGCAATTTGAAGGAAACACTGTCCCTGACTCCAGCGACTGCGCGAAAGGCAAGAGAGCTGTTCAAGCATTCCAACTGGAAGTTTGAAACTGGTTTTGAGGAAAGCTCCGATGTCAACATTCAGATAGGGAAGCTGCTCCCAAACCTTAGAACCTGGTTTGCAAGCGTTTGCGGGCTGGAGTCTTACATCCGAAACCCCTTTGACTACGAACTGACTCTCGTCGTGAACGTCATGGAAGACAAGTACCCATTGACCCTCATCAACGAAGAGCTGATCGAGTTCGCAAGCCTTGCAGGGATGAAGGTAAGCGTGGAGACAAAGCTGGGGGATGACACTCCGTCCTCCCGCGAGGATCAACGCACATGGACGAATGTTGAGTTCGCGGCGTTCAGCTTGAACGGCAGGCTTGACCCCGCCGTAATCTCAAGTGCGCTGGGATTTGAGCCTTCCATCATGAAAAAAGACTGCTGGTCCATTTCTTCAGGCTTCTGGCTTACAAGCAAGGCTGAATCCCTGGTGGAGGAAACCTTGAAGCCGCTCCTTGACAAGACGGAGGAGCTTCTGGAGCTGAAGGCGGAATACGGCATGGCTTACCGCCTCATAATCACAATGGATACGGACTGGGGCTTGGTAGGCAAAGTTTCCCTCCCGAA
>JAISWZ010000021.1 GCA_031270945.1 Clostridiales bacterium
ACCCCCGACATCTACACCAGAGTGAACACTCTTTCCCTACACGACGCTCTTCCGATCTAGCTCTTTATATGCTTTTTTGTATTTTGAAGCTGGAAGTGATCTTCTTCCAGTGCGTAGCGGTGCAGCCAAATTCGATGCACTTAAGGCTATCTAGTTTGAATGCTAGGCAATGAAGAAACCAGGAGCCTCATCGCAGGGGGCGCAGTAAAGCTCTTTCTGTGCCTTTTTTGTATTTTTAAGCTGGAAGTGATCTTCTTCCAGTGCGTAGCGGTGCAGTCAAATTCGATGCACTTAAGGCTATCTCGGTTGAATGCTAGTCAATGAAGAAACCAGGAACCTCATTGAAGGGGGCGCAGTAAAGCTCTTTCTGTGCTTTTTTGATTTTGAAGCTGGAAGTGATCTTCTTCCAGTGCGTAGCGGTGCAGCCAAATTCGATGCACTTAAGGCTATCTCAGTTGAATGCTAGGCAATGAAGAAACCAGGAACCTCATTGCAGGGGGCGCAGTAAAGCTCTTTCTGTGCTTTTTTTGATTTTGAAGCTGGAAGTGATCTTCTTCCAGTGCGTAGCGGTGCGGCCAATCAGTCTGCTCTTCAATGTACGGAGCTGTCATTCGTCGCTTTTTCTAGCCGACACTTTGCCAAGTCCTTTGTCCTTTGCAGGTCTCGCATTTGTTGCAGACTGGATCGTAGAAGTCTGTCGGATAGCTATATGACCATACTTCTCCAGCGCCATTGAAATCTGGGCAGACTTTTGCAGACCCTTCCAACAAGCCTGAGACGAGCATGCCTGAAACAGACAAAGGACTGTTCCGGCGTTTTTGGCGTCGCTGATGCCATCGTGTATATAAGGCAAGTGTGAGCAGGTATCGCTTGACTGGGCAAAGGATTTGAACTCCGTGGTTGATGATTTACGCTACCTGATTTCGCTCATCACCACATATAATGTTAAGTATACAGAGATTAGTTTCGAGTGCTTCTTTCGGAGGGATGCGGTTGGCAGTACAAAAAAAGAAGGTCGCCCTTAATGGACGGCCCATGACGCCTAGTTGTTATAAAGCTTCATGCAGTTCGTAGGCACTTGCGCCGCTTGCACACAGGTTGCGGTTCCTTTCTGACTCATGATGTGCCGCTTAGTGTATATCCCAAAACTCCAAAAAGGGCGTAGGAGAATCTTGCGAAGGCTTCAACGCGGATTTTTCCAAGCCCTATAATCAATTTTGGGATATGCTCTTATCCCGCTGGCAATGACATTCTTTAACTCCAAGCCACAGCTTCATAAGCCCAGTCGGAAATCCGGCTGGCGTCATCTCAGCATGAGGCAAGCGTTAAGTTCTCTGCTGAGCCTTTGCCTCGCCACGTTGCGAAACGATACAGGATAGCCATCATTTCCTTGCGGGTGATTGCGCGGTCAGACTGGAACGGGCCATTGCGACGCCTGCCACAATTCCTTCGCTTGCAGCCCACGCTATGGGGGCGCTGTACCATTTTCCAGGAGGTGCGTCGGTGAAAATGAAAGGGGGTGCGCCGCAAGAGAATGCGATTTGGAGCTCGCCTGGAACCTCTCGGAATAGTTAAAAATTAACAGACTTTTCTTCGCAAAATCAATTCTTGGCTAATGGTTGTTAGAATCATGCAATCATGACTTTTGTTTCTTAGATGGCTTATACTTTACCTCAAAGAACTTCCATGCAGTCTCGAAGTCTTGGACGCGATCACAGCGGTCAAAGGAGGCTACATACTCGATAACGCGCTCTACGGGGCCGCCCGGCAGAGTGTTGTCTATGATTTTTCGGGTAAACGTGTCTGATGAGGCGTTCTTGATTTTGTCCCATTCTGCTCTCTGGAATCCAACACCTGTAAGACTTCTTGAGTAGTCTGCTGTATAAACCCAAAACGTTGCTGCTTCAAGAGCTTGGCAGAGTTATTGTGCTAGATTAGCTTCAACAAAGCGATTGGGGACGTAGGGCTGAAATCTTGCTCAAGACGCTTAAGACGGGTATGCCCTTATGAATCATTATATCTTAGTATAGATTTGTGCGCAAACTCTCGCTCACTTTGAGGTTGCGCCAGAGGAGCTAAAGAAAGACCTGGGTGCTCGCGGAAATCTGGGATAGAGATACCGACCGTCGGATTAAGCACCACTTGAGCAAACAGTCCTTTCATTGCTAGCGAATCGTTTGCCTTGGACACTGAGGCATTCTAAAGAGGTATCGAACTCAGCCAATGGGAAATGGCATATAGATGTTTTGCTTCCTGCTCTTTAGTGTCGAAATATTGATAATTCTTGATATTACTTGTCAAATCAATGATTCAGCCCATTTGCTCTACAAAAAGCCCTTTTGTAGACTTTTCTTCGAACGATATAAATCGTTGGCATTATCCCTGAGATAAAAGCAACCGCCGTTAAGGCTCTATAGCGGCTGTGAAGACTCAGGGGCATGGCTCTGGAAATCCTACCGACTACGATAAAGCCCTTGGTTGAGACTTTTCTTTCAACACGATAAATCTTTGGTAGCCTTAAATCCCTTAAACATGAGATTTTTGGCAATTAACTAATGTCATGTAGCCTGTAACATGGCTACGTACATTCGGTGGCTTGATTGTGATCGATCCCATAATACCGCCACTTCTTGAAAATCAGCCGTTTGCGGGACTGGATGCCAAGGCTCAATTGGCATATCAACTGTGAAGACTCTGGGTTATAGCTCTGGATGTCATTACGATATGATAAATCCCTTGATTGAGCCTTTTCCTTTGAACGCTTAAATCATTGACGACCTTGTGCCTGGATTATTGCAATAGAAGCCCTTAAAACTTGCGATGTAAGGTTAACTCCAGCGAACCCTGAAACAAACCCCGAAAACATGAGCTTTTAGGAATATGACTAATGTCGTGTTGCCTATAGCCAGGCTTCTCGCGTTCGGTGGCTCGATTGCGACTGATCCCATGATACCGCCACTTCTAGAATATTGGCCGTTTGCGTGGCCGGATGCCAAGGCTCAATAGGCATATCAACAGTGAAGACTCAGGGGTCATGGCTTTGGACGTCCTCCCGACTACGATAAAGCCCTTGGTTGAGCCTTTTCTTTCAACACAATAAATCTTTGTCTCCTTGTGCCCGAATTTCTTCAATAAAAGTCCTTAAAACTTGCGGTACTCGAAGACAAATCCCTTAAACATGAGCTTTTCGGCAAAAAACTAATGTCATGTCGCCTGCAACATGGCTACTCGCATTCAGTGGCTAGATTGCGACTGATCCCATGATACCGCCACTTCTTGAAAATTGGTCGTTCGCGTGGCCGGATGCCAAGGCTCAATAGGCATATCAACAGTGAAGACTCTGGGGTCATGGCTCTGGATGTCATCACGATTATGATAAATCCCTTGATTGAGCCATTTCTTTTGAACGCTATAAATCATTGGCGTCCTTATGCCCGGATTCCTGCAATAGAAGCCCTTAAAACTCGCGATGTAAGGTTCACTCCAGCAAACCCTGAAACAAACCCCGAAAACATGAGCTTTTCGGCATATTACTAACGTCGTGTTGCCTATAGCCCGGCTACTCGCATTCAGTGGCTCGATTGCGACATATCCCATGATACCGCCAATTCTAGAAAATAGGTCGCTTCCGTGGCCAGATGCCAAGGCTCAATAGGCATAACAGCCGTCAAGACTCTGAATTGGCTCGGCTAACGTTAATCCCATGATGCCACCAGATGTCCTCCCGACTAAGACAAATCCCTTGATTGAGCCTTTTCCTTTGAATGATATACATCATTGGCATTATCATGCGATAGAAGCCCTTAAAATTAACGATGCAATGTAACTTCAGAGTTCCACGAAACAAACCCCGAAAACATGAGCTTTTCAGCATAAAACTAATGTCATGTAGCCTATAGCTTGGCTACTTATATTCAGTGGCTTGATTGCGGCTGATCCCATGATACCGCCACTTCTTGAAAATCGACCCTGGGCGGGACCGGATGCCAAGGCTCAATTGGCATAGCGGCTGTGAAGACTCAGGAGCATGGCTCTGGATGTCCTCCTGACTACGATAAATCCCTTGATTGAGCCTTTTATTTTGAACGCTATAAATCATTGACGTCCTTGTGCCCGGATTCCTGCAATAGAAGCCCTTAAAACTCCCGATGTAAGGTTAACTCCTGCGAACCCTAAAATAAACCCCATGAACATGAGCTTTTCGGCATATGACTAACGTTGTGTTGCCTGTAGCCCGGCTACTCGCATTCAGTGGCTAGATTGCGACAGATCCAATGATACCGCCACTTCTAGAAAATCAGCCGTTTGCGGGATTGGATACCAAGGCTCAATTGGCATAGCGACTGTGAAGACTCAGGGGTCATGGCTTTGGATGTCCTCCCAACTACGATAAAGCGCTTGGTTGAGCCTTTTCTTTCAACACCATAAATCTTTGGTACCGTGTGCCCGGTTTTCTGCAATAAAAGCTCTTAAAACTTGCGGTCCCCGAAAACAAATCCCTTAAACATGAGCTTTTCGGCATATGACTAACGTCGTGTTGCCTATAACCCGACTACTCGCATTCAGTGGCTCGATTGCGACTGATCCCATGATACCGCCACTTCTAGAAAATTGGCCGTTTGCGTGGCCGAATGTCAAGGCTCAATTGGCATACCAACTGTGAAGACTCTGGGGTCATGGCTCTGGATGTCATCACGATATGATAAATCCCTTGATTGAGCCTTTTCCTTTGAACGCTATAAATCATTGACGTCCTTGTGCCCGAACTCCTGCAATAGAAGCCCTTAAAACTTGCGATCCCCAATGACAAATCCCTTAAACATGAGCTTTTCGGCAAAAAACTAACGTCATGTCGCCTGCAACATGGCTACTCGCATTCAGTGGCTCGATAGCGACTGATCCCATGATACCGCCACTTCTAGGTAATTGACCGTTTGCGTGGCCAGATGCCAAGGCTCAATAGGCAAAACAGCCGTCAAGACTCTGAATTGGCTCGGCTAACGTTAATCCAATGATGCCACCAGATGTCCTCCCGACTAAGACAAATCCCTTGATTGTGCCTTTTCCTTTGAATGATATACATCGTTGGCATTATCATTGCGATAGAAGCCCTTAAAATTAACGATGCAAAGTAACTTCAGAGTTCCACGAAACAAACCCCGAAAACATGAGCTTTTCGGCATATGACTAACGTCGTGTCGCCTATAGCCGGGCTACTCGCATTCAGTGGCTCGATTTTGACTGATCCCATGATACCGCCACTTCTAGATCATTGGCCGTTTGCGTGGCTGGATGCCAAGGCTCAATTGGCATAGCGACTGTGAAGACTCAGGGGCATGGCTCTGGATGTCCTCCCGACTACGATAAAGCCTTTGGTTGAGCCTTTTCTTTTGAACGCTATAAATCATTGACGTCCTTGTGCATGGATTACTGCAATAGAAGCCCTTAAAACTCGCGATGTAAGGTTCACTCCAACGAACCCTGAAACAAACCCCATGAACATGAGCTTTTCGGCATATGACTAACGTCGTGTTGCCTATAGCCTGGCTACTCGCGTTCAGTAGCTCAATTGCTACTGATCCCATGATACCGCTACTTCTAGAAAATTGGTCGTTTGCGTGGCCGTATGCAAAGGCTCAATAAGCACATCAACTGTGAAGACTCTGGGACATGGCTCTGGATGTCCTAATGATTATGATAAATCCCTTAATTTAGCCTTTTCCTTTGAATGCTATAAATCATTGACGTCTTTGTGCCGGATTCCTGCAATAGAAGCCCTTAAAACTCGCGATATAAGGTTCACTCCAGAGAACCATGAAACAAACCCCGAAAACATGAGCTTTTCGGCATATGACTAACGTCGTGTTGCCTATAGCCAAGCTACTCGCGTTCGGTGGCTCAATTGCTACTGATCCCATGATACCGCCACTTCTAGAAAATTGGTCGTTTGCGTAGTCGGATGCCAAGGCTCAATAGGCATATCAACTGTGAAGACTCTGGGGTCATGGCTTTGGATGTCCTCCCGACTACGATAAAGCTCTTGGTTGAGCTTTTTCTTTCAACACAATAAATCTTTGTCTACTTGTGCCCGAATTTCTGCAATAAAACCCTTAAAACTTGCGGTCCCCGAAGATAAATCCCTTAAACATGAGCTTTTCGGCAAACAACTAATGTCATGTAGCCTGTAACATGGCTACTTACATTCAGTGGCTTGATTGTGGTCGATCCCATGATACCGCCACTTCTAGAAAATTGGTCGTTTGCGTGGCCGGATGCTAAGGCTCAATTGGCATAGCGGCTGTGAAGACTAGACTACTCAGGGGCATGGCTCTGGATGTCCTCCCGACTACGATAAAGCCCTTGATTGAGCCTTTTCCTTTGAATGCTATAAATCATTGACGTCCTTGCGCACGGGTTCCTGCAATAGAAGCCCTTAAAACTCGCGATATAAGGTTCACTCCAGTGAACCCTGAAACAAATCCCGAAAACATGAGCTTTTTCGCATTTGACTAACGTCGTGTTGCCTATAGCTTGGTTATTCGCATTCAGTGGTTTGTTTGTGACTGATCCCATGATACCGCCACTTCTAGAAAATTGGTCGTTTGCGTGGCCGGATGCTAAGGCTCAATTGGCATACCAACTGTGAAGACTCTGGGGCATGGCTCTGGAAGTCATTATGATTATGATAAATCCCTTGATTGAGCCTTTTCCTTTGAACGCTATAAATCATTGACGTCCTTGTGCCCGAACTCCTGCAATAGAAGCCTTTAAAACTTGCGATGTAAGGTTCACTCCAGCGAACCCTGATAGAAACCCCGAAAACATGAGCTTTTCGGCATATGACTAACGTCGTGTTGCCTATAGCCAAGCTGCTCGCATTCAGTGGCTCGATTTCGACTGATCCCATAATACCGCCACTTCTAGAGAATTGGACATTTGCATGGCCGGATACCAAGGCTCAATAGGCATAACAGCCGTCAAGACTCTATAATGGCTATGAAGACCCTGGCTCATGGCTATGGATGTCCTCCGACTATGATAAATCCCTTGATTGAGCCTTTTCCTTTGAACGCTATAAATCATTGACGTCCTTGTGCCCAGATTCATGCAATAGACGCCCTTTAAACTCGCGATGTAAGGTTCACTCCAGCGAGCCCTGAAACAAACCCCGAAAAAATGAGTTTTCGGCATATGACTAACGTCGTGTTGCCTATAGCCAAGCTACTCGCATTCAATGGCTCGATTGCGACAGATCCCATGATACCGCCATTTCTAGAAAATTGGCAGTCTAAAGAGAGAGCCCAATTAATTGTCGAAAGCGGTGCGACCGAACCAAGTTTATATTCTTGGCAGTTGGGTTTACTTGTGTTTGCTTTTGCCCCGATAAACAATCACAGGGGTCATCGCTGAATACTTAAAAGTTGCCAATACGATTAATCCTGTAGAAAGCGGTGCGGCCAAAACGAGTACCAGTTCTAAGGCAGCTAGGTTTTCCGTGTTTGATTTAGCTCCGCTGCACAAGATTCATCGCTTACAGTTCAAAAGTTGCCAATACGATTAATCCTGTAGAAAGCGGTGCGGTCGAACCAAGTATATTCTTAGGCAGTTGGGCTTACTTGGGTTTGCTCTTGCCCCGATAAACAAGCACAAGATTCATCGCTGAAAGCTCAAAAGTTGCCAATACGATTAATCCTGTCGAAAGCGGTGCGACCAAACCAAGTTTATATTCTTGGCAGTTGGGCATACTTGTGTTTGCTTTTGCCCCGATAAACAATCACAAGGTTCATCGCTGAGAACTCAAAAGTTGCCAATACGATTAATCCTGTCGAAAGCGGTGCGATCAAACTAAGGTAAGACGCTTAGCCAGCTCAAGCTTTCTGCATTTGATCTTACCCGCCGCACAAGGGTTATTGCTGAAAACTCAAAAGTTGCCAATACGATTAAACCTGTCGAAAGCGGTGCGACCGAACCAAGTTTAGATTCTTAGGCAGTTGGGCTTGCTTGGGTTTGCTCTTGCCCTGATAAACAATCACAAGGTTCACGCTGAAAACTCAAAAGTTGCCAATACGATTAATCCTGCTGAAAGCGGTGCGGGCGAACCGAGGCAAAGCCTCTTATGCAGTTTAGGCTTGCCAGGGTATGTGAGTAAGGCATGATTTCATGATTGACAACATAGATTGTTAAGTATACAGAGATAGAAATCGAGCGCTGCTTTTGGCATCGACGATTCGTAGGCCCCGCCCTTTAAGCTGCCCTTGCCCTTTAAGCTGGCATCGCCCTCGAGGCTACGACATCAATATTGCTCTGGCTGCCAACCAGACACGCCATGGTCGTAAGCGCAGAACCACGTTGCCATAGAAAACCCCTTCACTTCCCGCCCCCCCTGCCAAGCCCTGCCAAACACCCCCCTCATGCATTCACACAGCGATTTTGTCCATGATAAACTTTGAGCGCCCTATCATTTGAGAAAAATCAAATTTCCGCCCAAAATTTTTGTTTAGGTTGCACAATGCAAAATCTGGAAGATTATTTGCCGGTGTATGTAGGTAATGCATAGGCTTGAGGTGAAAATATATAGAGGATTCGGCGTTATAACTGGAGTGACACGTGTTTACTAAAAACGGCCTGTTAATGTGCCCAAATGAGCCGCAATAGTTAATGGTCGTTTTCGCAATATTTACGGTTGTTTTCAGGTTGAAGCATTTGTGAAATTGAGATACGATCAATGTGCGATCCAAATAGCCAGAGGGAAGGGGATCGGGGAAATGGCTCGATTATCGCGTGACAAATGGCTGTACCTGCTGCTTCTGCCGGGAGTCCTGTACTACATCATTTTCCGGTTTGTGCCTATGTTTGGCATAGTGGTGGCATTCCAAAACTTCAACGCATACCTGGGCATCTTCAACAGCCCTTGGGTTGGGTGGAAGAATTTCTCGGACTTCTTCAAGCACCGAGACTTTTTCAATCTTTTCAGAAACACGTTGGCAATATCCTTCATGAACATCATATTTTATTTCCCTGCGCCGCTTCTGCTGGCGCTGCTCTTGAACGAGGTAAGATCCAGCTGGTACAAACGCTCAGTGCAAACCCTTGTTTACATACCCCATTTCCTTTCTTGGGTTATAGTAAGCAGCATTTTCTACATGCTTCTTACAACCGATGGCGGAGTCATAAACCTGATAATCGAGAAGCTGGGAGGGACGAAGATATCTTTCCTCTCGTCTCCAGACTGGTTTCGGACAATTGTAATAATCCAAACCATTTGGAAGGAAACTGGCTGGGGCACGATAATATTCCTGGCCGCCCTGGCGGGCGTGGACATGGAGCAGTACGAAGCCGCTATCGTTGACGGCGCTGGCCGCTTCAGAAGGCTTTGGCACATAACCATGCCGGCTATCAAGAGCACTATAGTCATATTGTTGATTCTTCGAATGGGAAGCGTTCTCAGCACTGGTTTTGACCAAATTTATCTGCTGACTAATTCATTGAACCGTTCTGTCGCCAGCGTTTTCGACGTTTACGTCTACGAGCAAGGCATCACCAGAGGCTCGTTCAGCTTCGCCACAGCAGTCAGCCTCTTCAAGTCAGTCATAGGCATGGCAATGGTTTACGGCACCAATTACATCGCAAAACGCGCTGGCGAGTCCGGCATATTTTAAAAGCGTCTTGAAAAAGTCCGGACTTTGGCGACTTGCCATTGGGCAAACGCTGTTCGCAACCTCAACCGGATTTTGGCATATGCGCTAGGAGGCGGCATTATGAATAGAAATGATTCCGCAGCCTCGAAAACCTTTGACGTTTTCAACCACATATTCCTGTGCGTTTACGGCGTGGCTTGCATACTGCCGTTTCTGTACATTGTGGGCGCGTCTTTCGCGGACTCGTCAGAGATAATAAGCCGGTCGCTGTTTCTCGTGCCTCGCAAGCCGACCGTGGCTGCCTATGAGTACATCTTTTCCTCTCCTACCCTGCCAAGGGCCATGATGAATTCCATTGTGGTCACTTTGCTTGGAACAGTGACAAGCATGTTTTTCACCCTTACCATGGCGTACCCTCTGTCCAAGAAGAACCTCTACGGCAGAAGCCTGATCCTTAACCTCGTGGCGTTCACAATGGTGTTCTCAGGCGGGCTTATACCCACTTTCCTTGTTGTTAACGGGCTTCACCTGATCGATACTTTCGCCGCCCTGATACTTCCTTGCGCCATAAACACCTTTAACCTGATAGTCATCAAGAACTTCTTCCAAGCCTTGCCTTTGGAGCTGGAAGAGGCGGCCAGGATCGACGGCTGCCATGACTTGATGATATTCGCCCGGATTGTGCTTCCCCTGTCCATGCCAGTAATAGCCACATTCACGCTCATGTATGCTGTCGGCTATTGGAATGACTACTTCAACTCCCTTATATATCTCAACGACATGAAGAAGTGGCCGCTCCAGCTCATTTTGCGGCAGATAGTAATGCTGTCGCAAGGAAAGGTTGACAACGCCGACCTGGAGCTCACGCCGCCCCCAGCCCAGAGCGTTAAAATGGCAGTGGTAGTTTTTGCGACAGTTCCGATACTCTGCGTCTATCCGTTTCTTCAAAAGCACTTTGCCAAGGGTGTTCTTCTTGGCTCAGTGAAAGGCTGATCCTGGAAGCCAGCCTTCTCTAAATTAAAAAATCAGGAGGTTTTGACATGTCAAGAAAAATCAAGTCTTTAATCGCCATGGCTTTGACGCTCGTTATGGTTCTGTCCCTAGCGGCATGCGCCGCGAAGCCAGCCGCGACAAACCCGCCGGCAGCGCCGGCAGCGGCAACGAACGCGCCATCGGCCGCAGAACCAGCCGCTCCAGTAGAGCCAGCAGCGCCAGTGGCGGAGCCGGTCTACCAAGCCAACATCATGACAATCACATTCACCGGCCAGCCAATAGTTGACGACGCTCCAACAAAGCTAGCCTTGGAAGAGATGACCAACTCCAAGATCAACTTCACATGGGTTTCAAACTCCGACTACACTGACAAGCTCAGCACAATGATGGCCAGCGGAATGCTTCCTGCCATTGTGACGCTGACAGGCCTTGACGCGAACGTTGTCAAAAACATCAAGGCAGGCGCATTCTGGGATGTCACAGACGAGCTGAAAAACTATGAGTACCTTAGCCAGACCGATTCCATAATACAAAACAACATCTCAATTGATGGCCGCCTTTACGGAGTGCCCCGCACCCGCCAGGTGGCCCGCAACGGCATCACCTACCGCCGTGACTGGGCAAGGCAGATCGGGATCGAAGAGCCAAGGACCATCGAAGACGTCGACAAGCTCCTTGATCATTTCACAAACGGGGATCCAGACGGCAATGGAGTCAAAGACACCTACGGCTTGACGCTCTGCAAGTACGAAGGGCCTCTTGAAGTAATCACGACCTGGTTTGGCGGCGGCAACCAGTGGGTTGAGACAAACGGCAAGTATGAGCCATACGTGTTCACCCAGGGCTATATGGACGCCATGAACAAAGTGAAGGAATGGTACCAGAAGGGCTATATCAACGAAGACTTCGCAGTGCGCGACACAGCCATCTGGGCTGATGACATCAACTCCGGCGTCTCCGGGCTTTACATCGACGTGGCTGATCAGGCTCAGAGAAGCGACGCCGCCCTTGTTACCCTTGACGCGAAATACACTGACGCCATTTGGGCGGCAGGCCATGTCTCCACTTCAGCTGGCGAGTTCAACCTGCCTACAGCTGGATACTCAGGCTTGATGGCAATAACAAAGAGCGGCGCGAAGACAGAGGAAGACATGCGCGCGGCCTTGAACTTCCTTGACAAGACCAACAGCAAAGAAGCCATTGACATGTTCACATACGGCCTGGTTGGCAAGCACTTCAACTATGACGCTGAAGGCTATGTTGTCCGTGTGGACGGCGCAACCGACACAGTGAACCAGGAGAATGAAGGCTTCAACCAGTTCATGACAAACGTAGCCAATACAGGATCCTTTGAAAAGCGCTCAGCCATTCGCCAGCGCGTTTGGGATCTGCAGTATGACCTTGAAATCCCGTTCTGCGTAATCAACCCATGCATCACTTTCGCGACATCAAGCGAAGTCTACACAGAAAAAGGCACTGATCTTGACACCCTCAGGAAAGACGCGAGAGTGCAGTACATCGTAGGGCAGATCGACCTGGCCGGTTGGGAGGCGCAGATGCAAGCATGGCGCGACGCTGGCGGAGATGATCTGATAGCTGAATACAACTCAATGAGATAGCCTTTGTAGAGGATCGAAATAGCTGAATGCAACTCAGAGCATATCCCAAAATTAATTTTATGGTTTGTGAAAGTCACGCCTAGAAGCATCGCGATGACTTTCACTGCGCCTCTTGAGGAATTTTGGGATATGCACTAAATGAGATAGCCTTTGGAGGGAATCGAAAACTTGAATGAGCTTTTCGAATACAAGGATGATCAGACCGGTTATGTCATAAAGCAATACACAAACGGCAATGACCGCTGCGACAAGCTGTACTTTACTACCGAAAGCTTTGTTGACGATGACCAAAGCTTCTTCTACAAGAGGAAAGACCAGGATCCAAAGAAGTGCGGGCTTTACCGCGTGGATTACGCCTCTGGCGACCAAGAGCTGATCCTTGGGGACGAATACACCAGAATGGCGATTGACTACCTAAGGCCATACCTCTATGCCGTAAAAGGCCTAGAAGTGTGGAAGCTTGAAACAGGCACAGGAAAGCTTGAAAAAGTGGGAGAGCTTCCCCCAGGAGTCCCGACAGGGCACCTTTCAGCCTCGAAGTCCGGGATCATCTGGAGCTCTTACCATTTGGCAAACAAGATATACGCGCTTGTCAGGCTTGACCCCAAAGTGGGCGTCGGAGAGGTCATGTGGAAGGACGATCACGTGCTTGGCCATTGCCAAGCCTGTCCCGGAGACGATGACAGCGTGATGTACATCCATGAAACAACTGGAGACGCTCTCCAGAGGATCTGGATGTATGACGTGCCAACCAAGACTGTCCGCCCGTACTACGTGGAAAAGGAAGGCGACTGGATCACCCATGAGGTCTGGACCGCTGACGGTGACTTCCTCCAGTTCATGCGCTACCCCCACGACATTATCCAGGGAACCCGCGATGGCCACAACTTCAAGGTCATGGCCTCAAGCAAGCAGTACCTGCACAGCGCCCCTGACAGGGCAGGAAAGTTTATCACCGCAGACAGGATCTCGGGAGTGTACTGCGGAACAATAAACCAAGTATCGCTCATTGACGCCAAAACGGGAGAGGAAGAAGTCCTTGCCAACCTGGAGCAGCCGAAAACCGGAGCTGAGCATCCTCACCCGTCATTTAACCGCAAAGGCAATGTGGTGCTGTTCAATAGGCCTATAGCAAACAGCTTCTGCAACGTCTGCGCGGTTGACTTGGAGCAAGTGAAGCTGTTTAAGCATTAGAGCCGAAAGGCGAAAATCAGGGATGGGCGCAAAGCGCCCATCCCTGATTTAATTATGGTATAATGCAAGAGCCGAAGAATGCAAACAAGTTTGAAAGAAGGCATGATATGGCTGAAAGAAATGAAAAAGAAGTGCTCCACAAAGGCTGGGATTGGAACAGCGTAAGCGAGGATGTGTGGAACGACGCCTCTGCTGAGTTCCTGCCAGTCTCCGTCAACTGGGCAAAGAAATATCGCTCTATGCTGGACGTAGGAGCGGGAAAAGGAAGGCATTCGTTTTACATGAACAAAATGGGGCTTGACGTCAAGGCGATTGACCTTTCGGAAAGCAGCGTAGAAATCATTAACAGGAAAAACGTCGAGCTTGGGTGCAACGTTAAGGCGTTTCAAGGCGACATGACGAAGCTTCCCTTTGATAGCGAGGAGTTTGACTGCGCCATATGCTTTCATGTTATTTACCACACCAGCTTTGAGGGGATAGGAAAGGCGCTAAGCGAGATAAGAAGGGTGCTGAAAAGCGGAGGAGAGCTCTTCGTCACCTTCAACTCTAAAGACAACCCGTCATTCAAGCAGGGAGAAGCCGTTAACGATTACACTATCTACAAGACAAGCGGAGTGGAGAAGGACATTCCTCACACTTATGTAGATTTCGAGGATGTTCAAGCTTTGATGAAGGGATTTAAATTGATAAGGGTTCAGAGGATCAAGGAATTCGTCAGGTCAGGTGCGCCAGCGAGCGGAAGCCATTTCTTTGTGCTGGCTTGCAAGGAATAAAGCTTAGGGGAAGGGGGAAAGGGGGCTGCGCCCCCTTTCCCCCTTTTCTTTTTCTTTTTCTTTTTCTTTTTCTTTCTCTTTCTCTTTCTCTTTCTCTTTCTCTTTATCTTTTTATTTTTCTTTCTCTTTCTCTTTTTCTTTCTCGTCGCTCGAAATATGCAGAATAGTGTTGAAACAGATCCTATATTGTTCTATAATGTAAGAAAGTCAAGCGAACGGATATTTCAACAGCGAGAAGAGCGAGCTTTTCGCTCTAAGCCGTTTGCCATAGGAGTGAGCCCCATGGAGCAATTGAGCTGCACTGTAAGCCGGATTACATACTGCGACAAAAATTCCGGAAATATGATTATTCGGGTAATAGCGAAAGACTATGCCGATGCGGTAACGGTGCTTGGAAACATGTCAACAGTAAATGTCGGATCTGCCTTGATTGTGACAGGCGAATGGAAAGAGGACGAGAAATACGGACGCCAGTTTGAGGCCAGCGAATTCAAGGAAGTCTTGCCGACAACCCCCAGGAGCATTGCGCTGTACCTGGGCGGAGGCATGATAAAGGGCCTGAGCGTAAGCTTAGCTAATAGACTTGCGGAAGCGTTTGGAAAAGACACCCTGGCTGTGATCGAGAACGCTCCAGAGCGGCTGACCGAGGTTTCAGGCATCGGGCAAAAGCGGGCCGACTTGATTCAGAAAGGGTACACTGAAAGCAAGGCGGCAAAAGACATTATGCTTTTCCTGCAAGGCCGTGACATCAGCTTCAGGCTGGCGCTGAAGATCTACAAGGAATGCGGGCAAAACAGCGTTGAAGCGATCATGGGAGATCCATATGTGCTGGTTGGCTTTCTTGGATTCAAAATGGCGGATGAGATCGCTCTAAAGCTGGGATTTGCCAAGGACAGCCCATGCCGGGTTAGAGGGGGTCTGCTGCATGAGCTGAAGCAGTCAGAGAAGAAAGGCAATTGCTATGCCAAGCAAGGGATTCTGATTGGAAAGGCCGCGTCTCTCCTGGAGGTCAGGACATCTCTGCCTGAAGCGATTGCCCAGCTGGCTGGAGAGAGAAAAATATTTATCGAGCTGCCTGACAGGATATACTCCATTGGCTTGTACCTTAGTGAGGTGAATGTAGCGGAGAAAATCAAGGAAATAATGGCTTCGCCTCGCAAGGCCGCTGGCGCTGACTTCTCTGAATGCATAAGCAAGGCTGAAAAATCTGCTGGCCTGACTTATGATGATGAGCAGAGGGACGCGATAGAATTGGCCACCCAGTCAAAGGTGTCGATCATAACAGGCGGGCCTGGGGTTGGAAAGACAACGATCATAAAAGGCGTCATAAGCGTTTTTGAGCAGCAGGGGCTATCGGTTCTGCTAGCCGCGCCTACAGGAAGGGCGGCCCAATGCTTGAGCGATGCCACAGGGCGAGAGGCGAAGACGATACACAGGCATCTGGGCATACCTCCGAAAAGGCTTAGCGGGGACGCTCTTATCGTAGATGAATGCTCAATGATAAACATTGAGCTGATGCATTCGCTTCTGGCTTGCGTACCAGAGCGGATGATTGTTGTTTTTGTTGGAGACGTGGATCAGCTTCCGCCGATAGGTCCCGGAAATGTCCTGAAAGACTTCATTGACTCTGGGGTCATTCCGGTAGTGCGTCTGAACAAGATTTACCGCCAGGCGGAAAAGTCTCTCATCATCCAGAACGCGTTCAAGATTAAAAGGGGCTTATTGCCCTATCTAAACACCTCTGATGACTCGGCTGACTTCTTCTTCAAAGAGCTGGACAAGCCAGCGGAGGTTGCCAGGTATATAGGCGATCTTTGCCGCGAGAATTTGCCTAACTATTACCATATAGCTGACAGGGTGAGGGACATCCAGGTGCTCACGCCTATGAAATCGGGCGAGACCGGCACGAAGCAGCTGAACGCCCTGCTCCAGGAGGCTTTGAATTCAAAAAAAGCTAACAGCCCGGTTCTGCAGCATTATGACACGGAATTCCGCATAGGCGACAAAGTCATGCAAACAGCGAACAACTACGACAAGGACGTTTTCAACGGCGACATAGGCATTGTTTCAAGCATCAAAGAGAATGAGCTGGCCGTGAAGTTCAACAAGACAACTGTCAGGTATGATTACGGCGAATTGGAAGAGCTTGCTCTGGCTTACGCAATCACTATCCACAAGTCGCAGGGAAGCGAATACCCGTTTGTGGTCATGCCGCTAACGCATCAGCATACTCTTATGCTCAAGCGAAACTTGCTGTACACAGGATTGACCAGAGCAAAAAAATGCTTTGTGCTGGTAGGCGCAAAGGCTGCCATTAAAGACGCGGTAAATGACAATGAGGCGATGGTTCGCAACACAATGCTTGCGCAGAGGCTGAAGGGGATTTAGGGAAAGACAGCTCTGCGGGCTGGTTCGAAACCCAAAGAGGCCGCCAAAGGCGGCCTCGTAATTATTTTTTTTATATTTTTTATATTTTTATTTGCAGCGCCTAGCGGCGCTGCCGCCTAGGCGTCGGGGTTGGACGGCCAGTCCGCGCTGGATATGGCCTGTCAGTCGGCGTTGGCTCAGGAGTGGGAGTCAGCGTTGGCGTAGGAGCGGGCGACGGAGTTCGGCGGCCAGTCCTGGCAGGGGTTGGGCGAGGCGTAGCCGTTGGCTCAGGCGTTGGAGATGGCGCGACTGAACTTTGAGACGCTGGGGTTCCCAGATACGTAAACTCCACATAGCTTCCCGCCTTTACCTCCTTGCCGGAGATGAATGGCGTAAGCGGCGTTCCCGCTGCGGCTATCCAAAGCATGTAGTTGAACTTGAAAGTTGTGTCGCTATTGGTTATGCCGTAAATGACATACCTGCCAGAAGCGTTGATCTTGGATCCCAGGTTGCCAAGCGTTGCGCCAAGCTCGCTGTACGCTTGGAGGTTTGACTTGAACTGGAAGCTGTAAACGCTCTTTTCCGAGGGCGGAACAGGGGTTGGAGTGGCTGTTGCGACAGGGGTCGGAGTCAGGGTCGGGCCAATTCCGATATAGGTATACATGACGTCTATGCCCTTTGGAATCTTCGTTCCAGAAAGAAGCTGCTGGTATGAGTGCGCGTAAGCGCCTATCCAGGTGAAGCTGTCATAGAAGATCTGAACCTCGTTCTTGGTTGTGCCGGTGATCACAGTCCTGTCAAACCTGTCTTTGATGTATGTGACATCATCCAACACGCTTTCAATCTCTGTTATGGCCATTGAGAGGGGCTTGCTGAGCAGGTCGTATTCCGTTGGCACAGGGGTTGGCTCTGTCGGGCGCAATATCACATGGGTTGTTTGCGCTTTCGGATCATCGGTGAAAACAAAGTCAAGACCCATGGCTGTGAGTATGTCACGAAGGCTGGCGCAGTTGTACTCGCTGTCAACCAGGTAAATCCAGCCTGGGGCTGTGGGGGTGATCATCCTGCCGGATGGATCCCGGATCAGCGACACATTGTACTGGACCTTCACTTCCTCTTCTTTTGAGAACTTTACTGTGTCAAACTTGACGGACAGGTTGTCAGATGTTTGTATCTGGTAAGACCCATCCTTGTACGTTTCATCGACGCTGGCCACTGTTCCGCCGCAAGCGGCGACAAGGGCCCTGAGCTGGGCGGCGTTGTACCCGTCGATACGGAATGTGTCTATTGTCACATTCGGGGCCCTTTTGTCGGACCACTCTATTGTAAGCTTGTTTGGAGTAATCTTCTTTACCTCTGTCAAGGGCGCGGCAAAGATGTTGATCGGCAGGATTGCAAGCAAAATGGCTAGCAGCCCCGCAGCTGCCTTTCTCATTCAAGTTCTCCTCTCTAAGATAAACGGGGTTTTGATTGCGTAATTGGGAAATGCATAGGTCCATAACATCATACGAAAGCTAATGATAGGATGCTACAGTTATTACAATAATTTAACAATTATAGTCCATAGTTTAGTGCATATAAATGCTTGACATGGGTTTGGCTCACACGCCAAAAGCCCGCATCTTTTTCAAGATGCGGGCTTGGAGTCTGCAATAGGAATGGTTGCAAAAGCTGATAGTTTTCCATCTGTTGCTGTTAGGGCGGTTAGGGTGACGCCTGATTCGGAATCCGCTCTAACAATGGCAAGGGCTTCTCCATAATAAGTGGTTGCAAGGCCTGAATGAAAGTCGTCAAGGGTATATGGGCAAGCGCTTCCAAACGCCAGAAGATGGCCGCCGGAAACGCTTAAGGTGATAGAGCGCTTTTCCATGGGCTTGAGGATGCCTTTGGAATCCGTTAGCTGGATTAGGGCGAAAAGCAGCTCTTTATTATGGATGGAGGGCTGCTCGGGCTTGATGGTGATAACGGTTTCTGGGCCGGCTGTTGCGAGGTAGGCGGAACCTGTCTTTTTGCTATTGCTGTCGAAAATGTCAACTGAGACGGTGCCGTCTTTATAGGCTGTTTGAAAAACCAATCTGCAGTCATTTTTGAACGATTTGGTTCCAACGGATTTGCCGTTGATGAAAAGCTCAGCTTTTGCGGCTCTTGCGTACACCTCGACGAAAACGCTTTCTGAATCGCAGCCATGCCAAGACCAGCTTTCTATGGCATTGGTCATCTTCCAGGCTGAGGGGGAGTGCTTGCCTTTTTGGTAGACGGGCCTTACGGCAATAATGGGGCCGGCGGACTGCTCGAAGGCGACTTTTGTGTACGCAGCTTCGGCGCCTGCTCTGCCTATGAGGTTAAGCCGTCCGCTTCCTGAGGACAGCCATCCGGACTTGCTGGAGTGCTTTGGGGCATAGTCTTCATATTCCCAAGATCCTATGCCAGCTTCGCCTAGGTAGTCCATGCCAGCCCAGACAAAATCGCCTATTAGGCGGGGATTGCTTTTTGCGAGCTCCCAGAAGGCGTAAGCGTCGCGGCAAAACGTTTCGGTTCCAAGGATGAGGCGGCTGTGGTACTTTTTTAGATCATGCTTGTATCTTAGGATGCCGTAGTTATAGCCAGCGATGTCCAAAGTTTGAAAGGCGTCTTTTGTCTTAAGGTCACAAGGGTAAAGGGTAGCCCCAAGCTTCATTGCCTTGTCGCCAAAGATTCCTGCGAGGCTATTAAAGAATTCGCTTCCCACGGGCTCTTTGCTTGCCTTCTCGTCGCTGTAGACGCCAAGGCCTATGGAGCTGAGAAAGTTGAAAAAGATGTTTATCCCGCAGGTCACGGGGCGGGTTTTATCCAGGCCATGAAGGAAGTCGGTCATCTGGGCGGACAGCTCTATTCCTCGGGGCTGCGCTGTTTCAGAGACCTCGTTTCCGGTGGAGTACATAACAACGCTTGGATGGTTGAAGTCCTTGTCTACCATGTCAGTGAGGTCTTGGCACCACCAGTTTGGCATGAGATCCGCGTAGTCATGCTTGGTCTTATGGATGTACCAGAGATCGACGTATTCATCTAAAACATACATGCCAAGCTCGTCGCAAGCGGAAAGAATGGCTTTCGAGCAGGGATTGTGGGCGGATCGGATGGCATTGTAGCCGCTTTCTTTGAGAAGGCGTATTTTGCGCCTTTCCGCTTCTGGGAAAGAGCAAGCGCCAAGTAGGCCATTGTCGTGGTGCACACATGCGCCTCGGAGGACAACGCGCTTGTTGTTTATGCAGAACCCTTCATCTGACCAAGAGACAGTGCGAATCCCGAATGTTTCGCTTGCTTGATCAGAGAAAAAGGTTGCCTTGCAGACATAGAGATACGGGGTGTGCAAATCCCAAAGCTTGGCGTTTGGAATGTTAAGGGATATGAGGGTTTCGCCATCGGTAAGCTGGCTGGCGGAGGCTGCGAGAGAGCCTTGGTCAAAAATGGCGATTGAGACCTCTCCGGCGCAGGAGGTTTTTACTAGGACTTGAATGACGGCAGGGTTTGCGCTCAGGGTGCTGATCTTGATCCCGTGAAGCAAAATGTGCTTGCTGTCTGCGACATGCATGCAGACAGGGCGGTAGATGCCTGTTCCTGAATACCAGCGGCTATTTGGCTGGTCGGAATTATGGGCTATGACAGTGATCTCGTTCTCAAGGCCATATGAGAGGAAGCTGTTGGCAAAGATGTGAAAGCTGGTGTATCCATAGGGGCGGGATGCGGCCATCTGCCCGTTGATGAAAACTTCCGCGTTGCGGTAGACGCCTTGGAACTCAAAGAAGATGTTTTTGCTTTGATGCTCGGCTGGGACAAAGAACTTTTTTGAGTATTTATAATCATGCGCCTCAAACCAGCCTATGTTATGCCGACCCAGGCTATCCTCGGAACGTTTTTCGTAGATCATGGCGTCGTAAGGTAGGGTGACGGTTTTTGGCGAGCCGCCATCGATATTTTCGCATAGCCAGTTGTCGTTGAAATCTAGAATGGTCATTTGATTAGATCCTTTTTGCGCAGGCTTTTAGCGCTTTCTGCCATTGCCGCTACCCCCTCGCTGGCGCTTTGCGCTCTTGATCATTATTGCTAATAATAGTATAGGATGGCTATGTTTTAAAGTCAAATGTAAACAAATAGCTGTGCCGGTTTTCCGGCGGATCTGAATTTGAGAGAGAAAAAACGCTGGCGAATCGCTTGGTTTGGAGCTGAGTTTTGGCATAGGGTGAAGCGTATGTTTTAGATCACGTTGCGCCATATCTTGCCATGGAATTTAGAGAGGGCACTTGCTTGCCGAGCCAATTTGGCCGTGATTGCTGTGAACGCAAAAAGCCCGAGCCATCGGCAACAGGCTGATGGCTCGGGTTCTAGTGCATATCCCAAAATTCCGAAATGGCGCAGCGAAAGTTACAGCGATGCTTTAACGCGTGACTTTCGCAAGCTCTAAGATTAATTTTGGGATATGCTTTTAAACCGATTCATACTGAAAAACGGTCTGGCCGCTAGAGTTTGTTGCGGTTATATCGAAAGCCGCCTTTGCGAGATTTGCGTTCAAACGCGCAGTTGCGCCGTTATTCTCCCATGTCACAGTTAATTCTTCAGGTGAGGGACAACTCGCTGTTATATGCGCGTCAAACCCAAATGCTGGACAAGCATTTCGGAAACGCAAGAGCTTCAACTGTTTTAAAGTGATTTCTTGCTCCATGCCAGCGGCTATCTGTTCCGCAGTTAGGTTCGTCCTGTTGATTTCCTTGTGGCCGTCGCGGCCTGCTCGGATTACGGCTTGATGGTCGTTTTTTCCTGCGAACAGATCCAGGTACCAGACTTGCGGCTTTCCGGGCATGAAAATTTGGAGAGCGCGAGCGAGCAGCATTTTGCGGTCATCTTCGCCCAACGCGCTGTAGTAGGTCGCATTCACCTGATAATAGACGTTTTTCTGACCATGCAGGTTTTTCACATAGCCGCCTCGGCTTACGGTCAAGTCGATAAGCGCGAGGATCCGTTCATCAGGAACAAGCCCCTTCAAGTCCAGGAGGGGTATCCCGTCGTGGCAACCCAGCATGTTTACCGTACGAATGCCGTTTGCTGCAAGTTCCGTTGCCCAGAGCGCCAAGAGCTCGCTGTTGTGGTGCTCCAAGGCATCGATAACCAGCCCGGGCAGGAAGAAGTCATAGACGATATAGCCTTTTTGGGAAAGCTTGAGATATATTTTTTCGCTATAGCTCGCGTGTATCTCAGGCAACAGGGTAATGCTGCGCTTGTCTGCCAGGATTTTCACTTGGCTTAGCAAGTCCCAGATTTCCGGCTCGTTAAGGAAGTTGCGCTTGCCCAGTTCCTTTGACGCATAGGCGAAAGCATCCAGGCGGACAATTTTCGCGCCGTAGCTGGACAGGGTTTGCAAGGTATTGTCATAAAAGTCCCAGACGAGTGGCGATTTGGTGTTCAAGTCCATCTGGCCCAAGTACCTTTTTTTGAGATCGGGCTCGTTCTCGTTTATCTGCTGGTAAAACGTGTTCCAATAGGGGACGGATTGGCCGTTTGGCATTTCCACCATTAGAAGCGGCAATCCCAGTTTGCGGAAAAACATTTCCTTCAAATACTTATCGTCAGGCTGAATATAGCCTTTGTCAGTCATTTTGCCGCAGTTTTCCCAGAACTTGTTCCAGTTTATAAAAAAGTCCGCGTACTTGGAGTTCTCGCCATTCTCAAGCAGATCCTGAAACTGAGGCGAAAGAACCGATGCGTGGTTCAAGATGAAATCGAGCTTCAGCGACAATCCCAAAGCTTTTATGTTGTCCAGGTCTTCAGGGGCCGCCAGCTCCGGGTTGAACCCGTAATCCTTCACGGAAAAGCCTCTGTCTAGATCGGTGTTGAATAGGCTTGGCAGAATGTACAGATAAGAAAAAGCGTCTCCAAGCTCTGGCTGCTGCAAGAATCGCACGGCGTCCGACAGCTTGCCGCCCAAGCTGTCAGGGTAGAAGTTGAGCATTGCGCCATCGCTGATCTCTTGATTAGTCATTGCAACCTCCTAGTGCATATACATAAATTTTGGCAGTGGTAAAAATCTGCGCAGTGCTCTAGTGCATATCCCAAGACTTTTATTTGGGATATGCTTTTAGTTCGCCATCAGTTTTTTGTACTCCTGGAATGACAGGATCTGAAAATCCTTGGATACGATAAGCTTTGCCTTGTATGCCTGGGATTCCAGCAACTTCTGCTCTATATCCAAAACCATTGAAGTGAATGCGCTGTCGGTTTTCCCATCCCGGCCACGAAGCTTCCGGTAGGCTTGCGTTTCCTGCGGCGTGCTGTTGAGAAGAACAGGAATGTCAACGCCTTGAAAGTGATCGCTGTTGCCGTGCGTCCATTCGATGACAAGAACCTTGGTTTGCTTGAAATCAATTTCTTCATACCACAGTTCTGTTTCAGTCCTGCCCATCCGCTTAAGCCAAATTTTGTCTGAACCGTTTTTGAAGAGCGAAACTATCCCTGCAAGCTCATCAAATCCCTGCTCGCAAGGTGTGCCGAGATATCCAGCAAGCCCTTTTCGCCCTTCGCACTGGTAAATCTCAAGCCAAGGAAAGTTCTCGATGAACGCCGGATCGGCGTCTTGTTCATTGAGCTGAAGATTCTTTAGTTGCTGTACGCATTCTGCGGCATACGCGCCGCTAGTGAGCAGTCCGCGAATCCCGCTAGATCGGTAGATGCGCAAGCGCTCCGCATCGTTTTGAGCCGGAATCCGGTGAGGGTAATTATCACCGGAAAGAGTATAGCTTCCTAAACCAATGTTCTGAAGGTAATAAGAAAGCACCGACGCTACCCCTGACTTGCCGACTCCTGAGCAGCCGCAGATGGAAATGACCGCTTTCTGGCTTGGATTCGCCTTTATCGAAGATTCGAGTATTGGAAGCAACGCTGGGAACAAGACGTTGGTTTTCTGAATGTGGCCGTTCTCAATATGTACCTTGTCGCCAGGCATATCGCCTATCGGAATGACTAAGGGAAGCGCTGGGGGTGTCCAGTCTGCTTGTTCCAATTTCATTTTTTGGCCTCCTATTGCTGAAACAATGCAAAAGCTTTCGCTGGAATAACGTTGAATATATAGTTCTTTTCGCTCTATAGTGAAGCAGCGATTTTTGCGTTTCAAAGCTCAAAAACGAGAGATTTCTGTATAAAATAAGCATAATACGCAATCAACCATTTGTCAATGCATCATTCGGCTAAAATTTACAACTAGTTATAGCTGAAATACCATTATAAGGTCAATCGGTTTTTCAATTTCAAAGGCATATTATACAATTATATCGACTTGTGAGCCTCGCATGTGTTATATTTTTGAAGGAAGCTTGAGAATCCGGGGATTTTTCAGTTTAGAAGAGATCGCTATTTTATGAGCTAATACAAGCGACGCATTCTTGCCATTGCAGATATTTACTGGCAAAAGCCTGCATTTTTAAGCGTCATAGCCAGCAATGCCTTTTTGACATGCCAGTATGCCTTAAGAGCATATCCAAAAATTATATCCGAGGCACCGGAAAAATCCAAGTGTTTGCTCGCAGAAGCCCGAGCAAACTAGTTGAAGCATTCGCCAGGATTTTGGCGATTTGCCCTTGAACATTGGGCAAACGCTGGGATATGCTCTAAGCAAAAAAACTTGCATGCTCCTGCGAATTCTGGTATGCTTAGCAAGTAACTGAGCACACGTTATATTAACGAGCGATAGAAATTTTTGTATCATTAGCGGAGAGACGCAAGCACCAAAAAAAGGCAAGCTAGCCGCGTCAGGAGTGTGTTGCATGTTTTTGTCAAAAACTCTAAACAAGCTCTTTTACGAGATTAATTGGGATAAGCCGGCTAAAGTCGCCGATAAAATCATGAAAGAATTCTTTAGGGATTACTTGGACAGCTCCAAATTAACAGCTAAGGAATTGCTCAAAAGTTTGGAGAAGAGCGAGAAGTTTCCTCTTTTCGTAAATGAAGTAAACAAACTGGACTGCTCGCTGCTCTACAAAGGCGGACTTCATGGGCAGGATCATATAGACCGAGTGTCTATCCTGGCGTTTGCGTTAGCCCTTAACCTTAACCTGTCGGACGAAGACATTGTCATATGCCTGGAATGCGCAAAATACCATGACATAGGCAGGGTCTCTGACGGGCATGACAAAGAGCACGGCTTGCGCGGAGCGCGAAAATACGCGCTCGTTGACACCGGATTTTCTAAAGATGACAAAAACGTTATAGCGGTATCGATTGCAGCTCATTCGGTGTACGACAATGAGACCATGAACATATTCGAGCAGTGGAATGGCCTAAGGAAAGAGCAGTATGCAAGAAGCAAGTTTTTCTTGGAGATCCTTAAAGACGCTGACGCCCTTGACCGCTTTCGCGTAAATGACACTAGCTTGAACCCTAAATTTTTGCGGATCCCTTATTCTTTTGAATTATTAAGGGTTGGCTGCGAAATGTTTCATGCGGCGCATTAAAAGATCCCAAAATTATATCCGAGGCACCGGAAAAATCCGGGTGTTTGCTCGCAGAAGCCCGAGCAAACTAGTTGAAGCATTCGCCAGGATTTTGGCGATTTGCCCATGAACATCGGGCAAAC
>JAISWZ010000026.1 GCA_031270945.1 Clostridiales bacterium
AGCTTTTTCCTGATTTATGAGGTGATTTAATGGATTCCAATATAAGCATAGTTGATGTAGCTGCATACTTTCTTCACGTTTTAGGTCAAATTTCCTGCATGAAGTTGCATAAGTTATGCTATTTTGCTCAAGGATGGTGGCTGGCTTGGACAGGTACATCTTTATTTCCAGAAGATTTTCAGGCATGGGCATCAGGCCCTGTGTGCCCAATACTGTATGAGCTTCATAAGGATGATTTTGTTTTGAAAGATGGTTTTTTTGGAATCTCAGACCCTAGCGAAAAATTTACATCTGATCAAATCGAAGCACTCAGTGTGATTATCAGCGAATATGGAAGCATGAGACCTATTGACATCACTGGACATTCTCGTTTTGACACTCCTTGGAAAGACGCTAGGGGTAATGTGCCTAATGGGCGCAAGTGCACCTCTATCATTACAAAAGACTCAATGAAAGAATACTATACGAGGTCGTTATCTCATGGGGCGAAATAACCAGGGCCTGATTTTCACTATTGATAGCCTCAAATCGGCGCTCATAAACCAAGAGTATTAGCTAGGCCTTTATACCTAATTACCTATTTTTTTATCTGAGGTGCCAAATGGATTACACTTTAAGCATTTATGATGTAGCTGGTTACTTGATTCATCATCAGCCCTACGATATGACAGGAAAAAGATTGCATCTTTTGTGTTATTTCGCTCAAGCAATTTCTCTTGCATGTTTTGATATCCCTATTTTCCCTGAGGATTTTGTAGCCGGGGCTTTTTACCCGATTTGCCCGGAACTCTACGAAAAGCACTGTGAAGTTCCATATTTGGAGGATGGATTTTTCGGTGATTTCCAGCCCGACAAATTTAATGCTGACCAGGTCGAGGTGTTAAGCGAAGTCCTTTCCCGTTTCAATGATACCGACAATGTAGACCTGGCTACCTCTGCCAATTCTTCATGCCCTTATATTGATGCAAGAGTGGATGTTCCTTTTGATGAACGTGGCAACGTCATAAACAAGCATGCAATGCTTGAGTACTACGCTGGCATAATACAAATCACCTTTGTGCCATAGGTAGAACCTCTAGTAATTTCATTCTGTTGACAAGATCTTGATTGCTTCACATAAACCGAATCCCCCAACGCGTCTGCGTTGGGGGATTCGTCTTTGCGCTTTGTTTTAAGCTATGCCTACTGCGAAAACAGCTACACTTGGCAAGCATAGCGCAGCCATCGGGCGATCTTCAATAGCGGCTTGGATCAAGCCGTCATCTCTGCCAACAATGTACTTTTGGAGTTGCTTGACCGTGGCCCGTCTCGGCGCATTCCCGAAATTGATTTAAAGCCAGTCTTGGCATTCAAAAAACAGCTATCCAGCTCGTCGATATGCCATTTGACCTCACGAATTCATTAAGCCACGATCTATTATATCCTCCAGCTCTTCTATGTTTGGAACAATTTTCCCAATTTCAGAAAAGGAAATCTCAAAGTGAAGCTCGTCATCCTCATCGATATCCATGTCATACTTAAACTCCTGCAAGTATCCCTTGCTGTCTATGGAAACTTGCACTTTTACGTTTGTGTAATCGTATGTAAACATGTCCACGAGATAATCGCGGCCCAGTTTCAATTGCGATCTTACGTTGACGTCTTCCTCGTCTTCTATCTCATCTTTCAGATCAGTCAGAACCTCGTTGCTGTCAATCTCTTCAGTGAGGTAAGTGTATAGGGCTTTGACTAGCCTTTGCATGTCTAGCTTATAGCTATATGTTGTGATTCCGCCAAGCTTGGAGACCTCGCTGTTTTTCACGACAGACTCAAGCACTGTCTCATCGCTCAACCTGTCATAAATAAATTTTTCCAGCGTATCCCATACTGCGTCAATTTCTTCTATATCAATATCTACGTCTAAATCCGCGTCTGATAAAGAATCATTAATGTAATCCTTAAACATGGCAACCGCGCTGCCCCAAGTGACCTCGCCTTTGACAAATGCCGCGTCAAAGTCAGGAGCGTAATCTTCATCAAAAATATCATCATATTCAGCAACATCTATGTCGTCATCTTCAACACGAAACAAATATCCGTTACAAAACCCATACCGTTCTTTATACTCATACCGTTCTTTATGCCCAAGTAATTCATACTCATTTATTATCTCTTGTTTATAGTCAAAAATCGAATCATCAAGAGTCTTGCCAATGTAAACATAGCCATCGCTATTAACTTCTAATTTCTCATCCGTGTTGCTCAACGACATGTCAAAAGCGAAGTTTTTCATTGCTATTGGCGATTTCATGGCGTCATAGGTCACTGCTACAGGATTCTTAGGTTTTCCGAACAGCCCGAACCCCTTTGTCGCTATGCCAGCAATGATCAAAGCGATGACAGCGCATGCCGCAATGACAGGAACCGCAAACTGCTTGATCGGAAGCTTTTTGCTCGAAAGCTTTGCTCTCTTCAAGCTTGTAGAGGCCTGGCTGCCGCCAGGCGCCACATGCTGGACCGCTCCGCACCTGGAACAGAATTTCACGCCTTCTTGCAGCTCTTCCCCGCAATTCTCGCAATACATCATTTTTCCTCCTTTATATACTAAATTCAAAAATTTGCAATATCCAGAGCGACAATCAAAAAGCATGAAATCCATTGCATGACTTTTTCTGCGCCTTTTTGGCGCTTTAGGATATGCCTCAAGCAACTCCATGGGATAATTATTGCGACAGCATTGCACTTGCCATAAAAGCTGGCAAGGCCTCCCAAGCGGCGGCGTTATGCTTTCCAGGCTTTGATCATTGACTCTACCTCAGCTACATTTAAGCCAAGTTCCTCTCTATGCCATAATTTATGATTGCCGTAGGCTTTTAGAGGAAAGTTTATTGATTCCAGTTCCTTCACCAATTCCCATTGGGAGCTGAATTCTTGGAACTCATCGAAGAACTGCTTTGGTTGGTTTGGTTTCAATCTTTCATACTGCTTCCCGTTTATCTTTAAATAGCTTGATAAGCCCCAGAAATCCGCCGCTTCCACTACTTCGTTGAAAAGCGAAAGGCCATTTTCGTCCATATAGGATTTTTGAATTACTACGTTCACATATTTTGGCGTAAAGGAGCTTTTGTCGTAATCTTCCTTATCTTCTGCCCACCCTAGATAAGACGTCTCCCCAGTGATTTTGTTCCTGTAAATGGATGGCTCTACGAAGTATGATGTTGCGTGTTTAACGCCAACATATTTGTCTCCGTCCTTGTCAATCACATAGCTCGCATCATTTTTCTTGACAGGGAATGCCTTGAACACTGCCTTTTTTCCGTCCCAAGATACTTGGACAGTTCCACAGTATGAATCTGAACTTTCCCAAAACCTAAATCTCAAAGAAAGGTATAGCTCTGGAATGGAGTCATCGTCGAAATCAGCCAAGAAGGCGCTGCTTCTTTCAACTGAATAGTAATCATCATCTTTTGTCGAATCTCCAGGCTCATAGCTCAAGTAGGTTTGAAGCACGGAGCTTGAGTCTTTCAGAACTTCCAAATAGGCGGTTTCCCAGTCTGTAGCCAAGCTCCATTTAGGCGGCTCTGATGGGCCAAGTTTGCGAATAGCCTGGATGTTTTCATAGGTCATCGATTGGTAGTTCACGTTTACTTCCGAAACGTTGCTCGGCAAGTATTTCTCGATTAACTGGCTGTACTCACCAGACGTCATAGTTTCTATTGTGTCATCCGGATAATACGCATAATAAACAATCCCGTCACCGTCCGTGTCATATTCTGGCATAAAATCCGGACTCGTGCTATCATAGCTGTACAGCGTGACTGATTTGGCGTACTTCTTGGAACCATAATCATATTTCTCAATTGTAGTTATCGGGCCTGTTTCATAGTAAGCATACTCATAAGTATTTTTGACTGCTCCATTTGCAAAAAATCGGCTATCCAAAAGCAGAAATCCATGTTTGAATGCTGTGCCAGTTAAATCGCTATATCTCCAAACCCCTATGAATTGCTCAGTCTCTCTAGCGTTCATAAATTTGACCAGCAATTCTTCCACGCCATCCCCATTGATGTCAGCCAAAGCGAAATCTTCCTTGTTCACGAGTTCATCTTCTAAAATTACCGTACCGTAGTAGGCCAAAGCATTGAACCTAACGTGATCAAGGGCGTCTGCGTAAGCGTCATAAATCTTGCTTCTAGCCAATTCAGGGGATTTTATGAAATTTCCGGCCGCAGCCATGGCTTGGCAGGCATCTAAAAGTTTGTATTCATAAGAATAAAAGTTGATTTCATAATGATATTCGCCTTGCGCCGTATCGCATATCGCACTTTTCACTTGGGGGCCTGTCAGGCCGGGATAAGCGCCCCATATTGCCGCCGCCACGCCTGCCACATAAGAAGCTGCCATGGATGTGCCAGACATGTAGCTGTATTCACTGTTTGACTTGAGTCCGTCCGAGAAATCAGTCGGTTTATATGCTGTGCTGTAAATATCCACGCCTGGTGCAATCAGGTCAACACGCGGTCCATCATTGCTGGAGCTTGCGACCCGAATCTCCCCATTGTCCAGAAGTTCGGCAGAACCGACAACTATAATCCTTTGAGCGAGAGCTGGCTCAGAAATAAGCGTTAACACGCTTGAATCCAACGCGTCAACACGTTCTCCATTTTTGTCGCCGTTGCCTGCGGAACATGCAATCACGAAGTCAGCGTTGTCGCGCTCAATGTAAGCCATCAACGCTTCAGTTACCGCTTTCACCAAAAGCTCATGCGTGGACGTGCCAAGGCTCATATTTACCACTTTGCAACCCTTCATGCAGATCAAGTACGTCAAACAAGATTCCAGCTTAGCGACTGTAACGCCATTTGCGTTTGCATGCTCTTTAACGCCATTCGTCGACGCGGCATAAAGCCTTACATTTGGGGCTACGCCCGCTATGCCCTTTCCATTGTTCGCCGTCGCCGCAATTATGCCTGCAACATGGGTTCCATGGTTGTATTTCGTCCCTGCATCTTTTGAAAACTCATTGCAGAACGTATCGGCAAACTCAAGATCTTCGTGCTTGGTATAGAATTGGCCATCGAGTATTCCTACATTGATAGGGCTGCTTGCTCTAACACCGTTGATCCCCCACATTTCAGGAACGCGTATCACTTCAGCGCCCCAGTTTTTCCCGCTTGGAGAGCTCCCCCATTCCCCTTTCCATTCGCTGTCATTTGGCTCAAACGTTTCATCCTCTTCTATGAAAATGACAAGGTTTGATCTTGCGTTTGTCACCAAATCGGACTCAGCCAGCTTATTCTGGATTTCTTCAAGCTCGGCCAATGCATGCTCTGAATCAAGCATTACTTGGTACTTGCTTAAGTTCTTGTCATATCCTACTATCTTTCCGCCATACCCGCTCACCAGCCGCGCTATCTCAGCTTCGGTTGCCGAGTCGCTGACAGTCAGCAGCACCTCGTTGTTTGCGTAGGACAGGCCAGTTTCTTGATCTAGTTCTATGTGTTCGTCATCGGTGTCATGAAAGTACAATGACTCATTGATTTTGTCCGAAAAGTCATCTTTATCTTTGAGATCGCCTTGATCTTGGCCGTCTTGACCTTCTTGATCTTCTAGATCGTTTTGTTCGTCTTGTTCGTCTTGTTCGTCTTGTTTATCTTGATCGCCCTGATCATCTAGAACGTCCTGGTCTTCTTGATCTTCTTGGTCTTCTTGGTCTTCTTGATCTTCTTGATCGTCTTGTTCATCGTGATTGTCTTCATTTCCGAGAAAAGCCAAAGCTTCATTGCTTGATTCTTTATTTGGCGGCTTGCCGTTCAAAAAAGTCAATGCAGTTATTATTGCCCCGGCAATGATGATCAGGCTGGCTGAAATCGATATGACAGCGACAAGAAGCTTCTTGTTTGGCTTTGCAATATCGGTCCTTGGATTTATAGCGCTGCCGCAATGCGGGCAAAACCTCATATTAACATCTGGCAAGTTGTTGCCGCAAATTTGGCATTTCATTTCTTTTCCTCCTGTTGATTGACGCGTAATGCCGGATAGCGTTTGCCAAATGTCCAAGAGCAAATCGCCAAAGCCCTGGCCTATGTTTGCTCGAGCTTTTGCGAGCAAACTCCTATGTTTGCTCGGGCTTTTCCAGCACCTCAAATTTAATTTTATGATATGATTCTGCCGTAGCAGCCACCGGCCAAGCAAACGTTATTGGCTTAAACTTCAAGGTTGACCCGCCACCGTCAGCCTTTAGAGCATATCCCAAAATTTATTTTATAGCTTTGCTCGCAGAAGCCCGAGCAAACACTGTTGAAGCATTGCATGACTTCTCCAGCGCCTTTTTCGGAATTTTGCGATATGCCCTTAGAGCATATCCCAAAATTATATCCGAGGCAGCGGAAAAATCCGGCGTTGAAGCGTTCGCCAGGATTTTTCCGCTGCCATTTCGGAATTTTGGGATATGCACTTAGTCAAAGCCTTGGCTTATTGCCTAGTTCGTGTTGCGGAATCATGAAGCTCGTATGCCTCCTTCAAAGTTGATTTCTGCCAAGCCACATAATTATCAACATCAAAGGCATTGTCATAATCCAAAAAGCTTCCTGAAGGATCTGTATATCTTAAGCGAAATAAAATGCCATTCTTGTAATACATGCGAACTTGAGACTTGTCGCGCTCATTTTCATAATAGGCGAACACGAAATTTCCATTGTCATACTGATACACCCGCATATATTCGTTGCCATTATCTGCAGCCGCAACGATTCTTTTTATTTCGCCATTGGAAGAATACGCGGTTACCCCATTTTGGATAATGCTTTCAGAATATTCATTGGCGTTTATTCTAGCTGAATCGTAATCCCAAATGGCCCTGATCCTTAAGATTTCCTCTTCTAACGCTTCTCCGGCCAGAGTTGCGCTTGCCGGATTGCTTGCAGGAGCAGGAGTGTATGCAGGCGTAGGCGATGGGGCATACGCGCTGGCTGGTGCCGCCGTAGCGGGCGCTGCAGTTGGGGCTCTTGTTCTTGTATTGCTCCTTTCTTCATCTTCTTCATCTTCATCGTCGATTGCGGCTATCCTCCGCCCCGATCCAGCATCTGTCCTTTCATCCTGCGCAAAGCTTCCCAGAACGATAAAAATTAAGGCGATCAATACAACAAGCGCAGCCCCAAGCACAGCAACTAATATCACATTCTTGTCGAGGGGCTTGCTTGCAGGCCTAATGACGCTCAAATCCGAAGCGGCATGTTGCGCAGCGCGGCAGTACATGCAGGACCCGCTGCCTTGAGGCAATTCCTTTCCGCATTTAGTGCAATACATTCTTCGATTACCTCTTTTCAAACAAACCGCTCAAGACGGCATTCGCTCATTAGTAATTTATAGCTTTTATTCTGTGAATAAAATTCCAATTATCTATAGTGATTTAGATTCTTATCTTACTGGCTTGATCAATCAAGATCCAAAATCAGTGAATGTTTTTCCATCAAAGCTCCAATACCCGACCTGTCCGTCATTATTCAAAACAGACGTTACAATCAACATTGCATGCAAATCAGCACTCAAATAAACCACATCTTCATCAATCCCACTGACCAGCTTTCCTTTCTTGCCAGTTGTAGAGCAAACCTCTGAATCGCTGACGTAATATAGGATTTTGTCTTTGAAACCCACTATTGCTCCTAATCCCGAAGAAGAGATGGAGCTAGTGACATCATCGGCAATGTGCGTCGGCTTGCCTTTACCCTTCTGATAGTAAAGCTCCTTGTCCTCATTGAGGAAGTAAACAGCGCTTCCCTTGTTCACAGCCACAAAATTTAACACATTTCCATCCACTAGCTTAACGGCGGTTGCGTTTTTATTCAAGGCGTCCACTTTGTAAAGGTCATCATTCTTCATGTAAAGGAGAGTTCTCCCATCGGAAGCAAGGTACCTGGTTTTAATAGAATTAATCTTTTTAGCCACGCTTGACGCTTCAAACTTGTTGTCTATGCGAATGACTTCGTCCCCGCTTCTGTACAGTGTGTTAGCGAAGCTTTTTACTCCTATGATATCATCAGAATCCCGGGTGCTGTCCGGGAGGATAAAGGAATTAATCGCTCCAGACAGGGTTATTTTTTCTTTTCCTTTTATGATCGCATATGTTTTTCCGTTAGCTTGATACACCATTTGCGAAAGATCTTTGTTGAAGTAATAAGGATATGCTTGGTCTGCCAGC
>JAISWZ010000670.1 GCA_031270945.1 Clostridiales bacterium
CCCTTGGTGCTAGCGCTTGCCATGCTTGGTTTGGCCTACATCATACCTACTGACAAGGATGGAGAGGAAATGAGGAAGAGCAAGGCTGAAAAGGCGGCGGCAGTTGCGCAGCTATGAGATTTGATTGAAAAGAGAAAATTGGAAAAGCCGGAGAAGCGGAGCTTCTTCGGCTTTTGTTGGGATGGTATAGGGTTATAGGGCTTGGTACTATGTTTGAGTATACTGCCGGATTATTAAAACCTCAAAATCATGAACTGCATTGGTAATAGATTTTTTATGGTAACCTTGGATTTTTCTATTAAATATTCTGATTGTGTACTTTGGCTACTTAAGAATAGCAAAGTAGCCTAAATTCAATTCTCGGACTATCAGATTGCCCTCTTAGTTATCTCGAACATAAAATCGAGCAGACTGTGGCGACTATGCTATGCAAGCTTGGGTTATCATAGCATAATGCACAAAAGATTTTATAGGACTTCATAGTCGGTCTCAATAGCTAATTTAAATGCAAGTTTGAATTTATCATCATATTATACATCAGAATACAAAACATTATAAGTGCAAAAAGCAAAAACAACGTTCTCATCAATGACATTGTTATCGCACGTGCTTCATATTTTTGTGCCTCCAAAGGATAATCCAACCTTTTTAAGGTAGACGCAACTTCACTTAGAGTGTCTGGGCTATTAGTATTCTCCCCAATTCTAATTGCCTCCTCGTATTCGCTGAGCCTTTTGGCTTCTTTCAATTCCTTTAATTCTTTTCCTATCGTTACGAAGTCCTCAAGTCTGGCGCGGAGATCCCTGTCAGCAAATCGCATAGCATTCACATAGTGTTTGTTTGCATTGATCTCATTTTCACTTTTTGGGTGAAAACGTAAAAAACTTGAAGGAAGCTCACTTTCATTTTTTGCATGAACCTCTGCGCACAATAGTCCTACATAAGCCGAAGCATACTCCGGTTCGATGTCAAGAATGCGATTCGCATACTCTTCCGCCTGTTTCCACTCACCGTTTTCCAAGAACATCGACATGCGCTTGTGTAATGATACAATGCCAGGTACTGGTACCGTAGCGCCGTCAGTGTCAGTTGCCGAAGTCTGCGATTTCGGCGTAGCTTTGCTTGCATCAAGAACCTTCTGCACCCCACGCAACAAATCCTGTATAAACCCAATTTTGCTCATGTCTTGTGATTGCAGGAAAGAAAGCTGTTCTGGCAAGTCATAAGCGTCCATGCCTTGGTAGCAAGGAATAAGAACACGGCGCTTGTCCTTCTTCATTATCGCCAGATAGCGGCTCCACTCATTTTTCACCCAGACGGCGTTGAAGTGCTCTGCCTTTGTTCCTACAACAAGCATGACCTTTGCTGAGTTCAGAGCTGAGAAGATATATGGCTCGTAAGCAGTTCCAAGCTTGTCCTCCAGGGTTATGCGAGAGAAGAAAACCCTGTATCCCGCCTCTGCGAGCTTGTAGTAGATGTCCTGGGCTAAGGCGCTGTCTTTGGTTCTGGTTCCACTCTCGCTTGTCTCCTTGTAGCAGATGAACACATCAAAGGGCTTCTCTCCGCGTGACACATCCAGAATGCCCTTTTGGATCTCGCTGATAGCCGTAGCTTCTTTCTCATAGAGGGATCTGGTATACATGTCAGTCGCATGTTCAAGCGCGGCTTGATAGTCCGCATCTGCCAGGATTGATTCGAACTGGACTCTGTGAAGAGTTGGAACGCGCTCATGGGTTCCTGGGTCTTCTACATACTCCACGCCAAAGCGGGATATGGCAACTCCCCAATGCGCCTCAGCGTCTGAATTGTCCTCGTTAAGCATGCTCTCGTAGGCCAAGAGAGCTTTGTCGAAGTCATTTGCCCTCCTGAAGTGGTTCGCTCGGTAAATAGGTTTGCCCGCCTGTCATCCGAAGCGTTGGGAAGCGTCTGCTGTGTTCCGCAACTGTCGCATATGCCAAAGCTCTTTCCTGCCTCTGGAATCAAGTCTCCACCGCACATTTTGCACTTGAATACCAAGACGCCACCTCCTGAGATCTATTTTGAAGCTTTAAGCTTTCGGTTCCTCTCCTTCACCAAGCCCGAAATGCTTGAAGAAATCTCCGAAACCTTCTCCTTGTTTCCCTCGCTCGCGTATTGCTCCAGCCCTGCCAACTGCAGTCTTATTCTTTCTGCATAATCAGCTACTGTCGGGTTTGAAACCGGGTCGCTGTATTTCACTTCTTCCAAGAGAGGCTTAAGCTCTGGGAACTTGAAAGTCAGCATTTCCAGCCTTGTAACGATTATCTTCCAATCATCTGTCGATGACTTTGTTTTGCGGTCAACTCTATCTATCGTCTCAAGCCCTGCGTTAAGCATCACCAGCCTGATCGCAAATACTGCGAAAATGACTCCGTGAATGACTATGAACGCTGGCAAAGGAATAATTGCTATCTCGCTCTGCGCAAGGATTACAAAAACGGCAGATGCAATTACCTCTGTAATCAGGTATGAAATCGCTCCTTGCATTAAAGAGGCGCTCCATGGGTAAAGTTTAGGTTTATTAAGCAAAATCTGGTTGGCTTTTAACATTGCTGCGATGCCTGAAAGCACAAAGATATAAGCCGTGACAAACAGCGCCGTCACCTTTACGACGAGAAACATTAGGGTTGCCACAATCGTCAGTATCACGGCAATAGTCATTGCTGAGTTTTTTGTCTGTTTCATTCCAACTCCCTCCTTAAATGCTGTCCACGATCTCTTGCAGCTTCTTTTCGTACATCACGTCAGGGATCTTTCCCTTGAGCAGCTCCAGCTTCGCGAGCCGCGCTTCTATGTCTGCCATTCCTGCGTCTTTTGGCGGTTCAGGAGTTGGAGCGGGTTCCGCCTTTTCCTGTTTCAAAGCATCTGCTACCATCCCGCCTACGGTTGTTCCAACAACCCCGCCTAATCCAGAAACCATGCCTATTCCAACACCTATGTTGCCGATCTGACCTACAGCTTCATTAGATGCGACTTTCTCTGCTACATCAAAGCTTCTCTCGTCTTGGTATGAGTACCCCTCGATCACTCTCTTCTGTGCTAATGCTGAAGCCTCAATTAGCATTCTCTGCGCTTGCGTCTGCTGGTCTATTACGCCTAGCTGTTGACGAAGCTGAGCCTCTTTGACGTCAGCAAACTGTCGGAAGTGCAGTTCTTTAAATCTCTGGTATTGCCTGTCTTCCTCAGGCTTAACAACGGTTGTCAAAAAGAACCGTTCCAAGGCGATGCCGTAATTACTGAAATCTGGCGTGAGCTGTTCATGCAGTTCTCCAGAAACCCTAACCAAGTGCTCATCTATCTCAAATATGTTGATTTTCTCGTCTTTGATGAGCTTCGCCAGGTATGTTTTGATTTTTGTCATCAGAAAAGCCCGAAATATCCTTGTCAAGCCGCTCTGAGACATCCCGCCTTCCGTGCCTACCACCTTTGCGATAAGCTGGCGCGAGTTTTCCACGCGAAGGCTCATCTCGCCAGAGGCCCCGATCTGCAGAGGGAACCCGTAAGCTGGATCTATGTACTCAACCTTGCTGTCAGTCCCCCACTTTATGGCTAGCTGCTCAACCATGTTGATGAAGTAAAGCTCGCAATGAAAAGGCGTTTCTCCGCCTGTAGGGCAGCTAAAGAACTTGCCTACAAGCGGCATGTTCTGGGTTTCAAGAGTGTGGAGGCCTTTCTCATACAGACCCAGCATCTGCCCGTTCATGAAAAAGATGGCCTCCTGCGATTCGTGGACGATCAGTTGCGCTCCAGTGTTAAAGTCCTCAACTGGATGCTTCCAAACAAATGTAGTGTTGTCGCCCTCATACTTGAGGACTGAGGTTAGCTTGCCGTTCATGGATACTCCCCCTTGCATTGTCAGCTTCCAAGTCCCGAATTCATTTTTCCGACTTATTATAACATTTTTATTCTAGGCAGTCAATCTAGATTTTGTTTTCAAACAACTTCTCCAATCCCATCGGCGTTCTCCGTGAGCTTAATCATTTGTTAAACTTATTTGTATTTTTCCGCTATCTGAAAAGCGTCAAACCAAGAAATATTTCATTTTTTTCGCTCACAAATATGGCTCATCGACCTGTTTGAGCAATCAGCCTTGGCACTTGAGTGACAGCGCTCACGCATAAAGCGGTCGCCCTCTTCAAACCCCAAAGCAAGAACTGGTATTGAGAAGAAAACCTTCGAAGTCGCACCCTCACGAAAAAGGTTCTGCCTCAGCCCTCTGTCTCTCCCCCGATCTCCAGCAAAACATATCTATCGCATATATTGTTAATCATACTGTAATAGAGCGCTAGTAAAGACGTTCCGATAAATTTCATTCCCTGCTCCATCCCGATCCAGCCGCCATCTATTCGCCTCCCCTGGCGTTGTCCTGCGACCGCCTCATAACTCATCCTATCCTTGCAGCAGATCTTGCTTCCCAATTCCAAAATCATGAACTGCATTGGTAAGAAGAGCTTTTGTGGTCACACCTTTGCGAACTTATGTTCTATCTACATGCCCCGCCCTCCCTGGAGCTGGCACACCGGCCTCATCACTCCTACTTTTCCCATGGTTCCAACTTTCCATTTTCAAAACATGAACTGCATCGGCAAAAAAAGCTTTTGACATTGCACCTATGCGAATAACGTTCTGCCTCAGCCCTCTGTCTCTCCCCGATCTCCAGCCAAGCATATCTATCACATATATTGTTAATCATACTGTAATAGAGCACAAGTAAAGACGTATCAAAGCGCTTTCCTTCCCTGCTACATCCCGTTTCAGCCGCCATCTATTCGCCTCCCCTGGGGTTCTCCACCGACCGCCTCATGCCTATCCTTGCCGTGGTTCTTACTTCCCAATTCCAAAAGCATGAACTGCGTTGGTAAGAAGAGCTTTGGGGGTCACGCCTTTGCGAACCTATGTTCTGCCTACCTGCTCCGCCCTCCTAGCGCTGGCACTCCAGCTACATCTCTCCTATCATTCCCCATGTTTCCAACTTTCCATTTCCAAAACATGAACTGCACTGGTAAGAAAAGCTTTTGACAATGCGCCTTGGCAAATAACGTTCTGCCTCAGCCCTCTGTCTCTCCCCCGATCTCCAACCAAGCATATCTATCACATATATTGTTAATCATACTGTAATAGAACGCAAGTAAAGACGTTTCAAAGCAATTTCCGTCCCTGCTTCACATCCCGATCCAGCCGCCCTCTATGCGCCTCCCCTAACGTTGTCCTCCGACCGCCTCATGCCCATCCTATCCTTGCCGTAACTCTTGCCGCCCAATTCCAAAAGCATGAACTGCGTTGGTAAGAAGAGCTTTCGGGGTCGCGCCTTTTCAAACTTATGTTCCATCTACCTGCTTTGCCCTCCTGGCGCTGGCATACCGACCTCATCTCTCCTATCTTTCCCATGGTTCCAACTTCCCATTTCCAGAGCATGAACTGCATACTGCATTGGCAAGAAAAGCTCTTGACATTGCGCCCTTACAAATAACGCTCACGGTCTGTCTAAGCACTCAGCGCCTCCGCCTTCCTATCTCTACCATCATACCCGCTCCAACCCCAGCGCAAGAATCATAGCTTGCCAATCATTCTGCACCAAATAACAAAAAAGGATATTTTTAAGCAACATTCTCCCATCTCTCTGAAGCTGTCCTTTCTCAAACTCCAAAAACGCAAAGAAGGCCCCCCAGAAAGTTTTCACTTTCCTGCGGGCCTTCTTTGCTGCCTTGAGCCTGGCACTCTAGAGCTTAAATCATTTCCCAAAATCATTATACGGCTTGCAAAGCCAGCGACAAAGCGTTCGCTAGACCCTTGCGTCGCATACTAAGAAATTTTGGGTTCTGCTCTCAGACATAGCCTCTTCTCGACTCATCGGCCTTAGCCAGCTTTTTGATCCTCATGCAAAACTGGCTGTATTGGATCCCGTCAGGGTAATCCAAAATGTACTCTTTCCACAGCTTCATCCTGTTCATCTTTGGATCCTCGCACAGCTTCCTGTACTTCTCGACTATTGCCTCATCCGAGGGGGTAAGCGGCTTTGGCGGGTACAAGACGTTCGCAGTTGACAGCACTCCAAGCTCCTGGGCCTTAGCATAATCGATGCCCTGCTTTTCGCCCCTTTTCAGGATGTCATGGACAGTTGTCTTTGCGCAATTCATCATGTCAGCTATGCGTTGCAAGCTTAAGCCCGCGTCATGGTATTTCAGGATCGCGCTTACGATGTAAGGATCAGTCTTTTTCATGAAGCACCTCCCTCAGTATTATAATAACACAAATATCGTCACATTACATCATTCGTAAATGTGTTATTTTTGGTTTTATTGGCAAT
>JAISWZ010000190.1 GCA_031270945.1 Clostridiales bacterium
GTATACACTTGGATTGCCCGCGCGAAGAAAGAGCTTAAGAAGTCGTTGGGGGGTGAGCTGGAATGAGTGAGAGAATACGCTCCGCGTTTGGCAATGTTGTTGCAGACGATGAGCTGAAAGAGAAAACCCGCTCATTTCTCATTTCTGAAATCGAGAGGCGAAAACGCCGCCATCCCCTAAAACTTTCAGCAGCCTTCGCGGCGATAGCGATAACCTTTTCCATAGGCCTAAGAGCTTGGTTTGTTCCAGCCTCTTTCATAGGCATAGACATCAACCCCTCAGCGGAGCTTGCAGTTAACGCCTTTGGAGTAACCCTGTCTGCCAATGGGTTTAATGAAGACGGTGAGCGGCTCCTGGGCGAGCTGAGGGTGAAAAACAAGAATTTCTCTGAATCCCTAAGGCTTTTGCTTGAAAAGGCAAGCCAATACGGCTACCTGAACGACGGCGCTCTTGTCAGCGTCACTGTCTTGTCCAGGAATCCAGATTCGCTGGGCGAGGTAAACGAGGCTTTGGATTTGATCCTAAAAGGCAAGCCCGTGGTCACTGACGTTTTTGAGATATCGCAAGAAACCAGGACAAAAGCCCTGGAGCATCACATAACCCCCGCCAAGTACCTGGCGATAGAAGAGCTTCAGCAGGTCGATCCTGATCTGGACTTTGACGCTTGCGCCAGCCACTCCATCTCTGAGATAAGGGAGCTTATAGAAGAGGGGAGCTGCGACCTTGAAGGCCATGAAGATGAAGGGCATGAAGGCCATGAAGAACAGGCGGAGCCGCAAGCGCCGGCTGGAACGCACGAATCCCATCATTCAGGGCACCATGGAGGGATGATGGGCGGAATGGGGCACCATTAGAGGGGATATGCACTCAAAGGAGCGGGGATCCGCTCCCTTTTTTGCTTTCTTTCCTGAGTTGAAAGTCACGGTTTCTGTGCCACTGCGCCTTTCCATCTTTAAATTCCATGGTGGATTTAGGAAAGCAGGATGGATTCTTGCCAAATCAAGCCATGTCAAGCCACTTCGCAGGCCCTCGCTCTCTTCAAATAAAAAAACCCGCTCCAAGCGTGATTAGAAAAAAGCTTCTTTGGCTAAGATACCTTTTGCCGGGGTTTGAAGCCCTGAGAAAAGGGGACTGGCCGTGAACGCAAACACGTTCTTCCTGTTTTTAGAAACCTACATCATGGATCACCTGCCGTTCCTCAAGAAAAGCAGCAAGCACACAGTCCGGGCGTACAACACAGTGCTTCAGCAGTACTTGGGCTACTTGAAAGACGTGGCCAATGTGCCGGAAGACGAGCTGGCTGTGGAGGCGTTTGTCGCAAACATCCAGCCCTACTTGGATTGGGTGGAAAAAGAGAGGAACTGCAGCATAGCAACAAGAAACAATAGGCTGGCAGTGCTTAGGGGGTTCCTGCGCTATGTCGCGGGAAGGGATCCGGCATCAAGGCCGCTGGTGGAATACGTGAACAGGATACAAGACAAAAAGCTCCCAAGCGCCAAGACCGCCAGCTACATGACGAGAGAGGCTTGCGAGTCCATAATAAAGGCGGCTACGCCTGAATACGGCAAAGGAATAAGGGATAAGGCGATGCTGACCTTCCTGTACGAGACAGCCATGTGGGTGCAGGAGCTGGCGTCGCTGAAGCTTGAAGACGCCAACGTCGAGGAAGGGTATGTCCAGGTCATGGCAAAGGGCGGAAAGAAAAGAAGGATCACCCTGACCCCAAGAGCGCAGGACTGCCTGATGAGGTACATCTACGCGTACCATGACGGGGAGAAGGAAGCGCCCTTGTTCTACCATGCCGAGCGAGGCTGGAAAAAAGGGCTGACAACCGACAGGATAAGAAAGATTGTTCAGGCTTACGCCACGAAGGCCGGAAAGCTGAACCCGGACGTGCCGAAGAAAGTCCACCCGCACCTCTTCAGGTCAAGCAAGGCGGTTCACTTGCTGGAAGACGGGATGACACTCGAGGATCTGGCGGAGTTCCTGGGGCATGAGAGCGTGGCGTCAACAAAGATATACGCTGAGGCGGTAGAGGAAGAGAAGAAAGCGCAATGAGAGCATATCCCCAAATTCCGAAATGGCGCCGGATAGCGTTTGCCCAAGGGCAAATCGCCAAAATCCTGGCGAATGCTTCAATGCCGGATTTTTCCGGTGCCTCGGATATAATTTTGGGATATGCTCTAAGGCAAAAAGGCGGGCTGGAGAGATCTCCAGCCCGCTTGGCTTGTTGCGGTTTGTTTTTGTGTTTTTTTATTTTTTTATTCTCTTTTTGATCTCTTTATATTATGCTTTTATTAAATTCTCTTGTTTTTCTAACACTGCTTTCTCGTCTTTCTAACACTGCTTTCTTGCCATTTTAATCTCTTGCCTGTATCCTATGCTCAATCCGGCACTTTCGCCAGCCATTTATCCATGTCAGTCTTCAATATCTTGTCTCTTGGCCTGAAAGTTCCGTCTGAGTATGGGCCTACGATCTTTTTCGAGTAAAGGGTGATGATGGCCGACTTGGCGTAGGAGGTGCTGATGTCGGACATGGACTTGCCAGCCGTCTTGCTCAGCTTCATGACCTTTGCCAGCTGGTAGCAGAAGTCTTCCCTGGACAGCTGGCTTTGCATGCTGACTCCTGGGATCTGGTCATAGCAGCCCAGCGCTTGGAGAGCGCTGATGGCGTTTCCTGCGATGCCAAACTTTACTGCTATCGCCTGGGCGGCTTCGGCATAGGTCACGCCGCCAGCCTTGAGGGTTTCTTGCGCCTCAAGAGGCTTTTGCACAGGAGTCGGAGACGGTTGCGCCGCTGCCTTTTTGACTGACAGGACTTCAGCTGAGAGCGGGTTGTTCTTTGCCGCTTCGGCCGATTTAGTCCAAGCTCTTACGCACAGGTTGGCGTTTGCTATTTTTGATGAGATGTCTTCCCATTCAACTCCGTCCTTGCTGGAGAAGGATTGGCCTGGCTTTGATGTCGCGGCTGAAAGGTACTTGTCCAGGTTTTTCTCAATAGGAAGGCTTACTACTGCGCCATTTGCGTTCATCTTCACGATGACCGCGAAGTTTTGGTAAGGCAGGGCTACTGGCGTTTGGAGCTTGACTGTGGTATAGCCCGCCGAACTCGTGGTTCCGGATTGAAGCTTTTTCTTTTGGCTTAGGTTGCCTGTTTCGCTTAGCCAAATTTCGTAGTTGACGCTGACGTTTGAGCTATAAAAGGAGACGGCGCTGAGCGTCTCGTTCTTGTACAAGGACACAAAGGTGTTGGCTGTCCAGGCCGTCTGGCTATTGTAGTTTATGGATCCTACCTGGCCATATGGATCGTGGCTGTAGAGCGTCTCGTCTGGCTCAGGGAACTCTATCTTTGTTACAGCGTTCAAGGTCTTGGCAATTGTGTTGTCAGCATAGCTGATGTAGTTGTACCCCTTGTCTCCAAAGCCTTCGCCCCAGCTGTTCCTAACTATCCAGGCGCCATCCATGGGCGGCTTCGTAGTGAAGTTGTTGGCGTCGTAATTGTTGTCCCAGCCGATGATCTGAACGATGTGGTTAGGAATTTTTGAAGCGCTAGCCATGTAGTAGGCTGAAGACTTGCTGTTGTAAAACGCTGAGGTCTGGCCGTTTCCTTCGACATACATCGCTGTCACGACCGTGCCGTACTTTTGCACTCGATCCTTGATTGCGCTGATCTGGTAAACAAGGGTTTCAAACGCCATTATGTTGGCAACTGAAGCCGCTTTCTGGCCCACAGTGCCGTTGTACAAGCCGGAAAGGGGATCTGAAGACTCCAGCACAGGCCCTTGCCCGCCTGACATGTACGCTGCGGACATGTTGAAGTTGCCGGGATCAAAAAGCCCCCGGTTGTAGCCGTCCTTGCTTTTGTTGCTCAGGGTGTAGGCTGTGTTCGCCACGGAGAGATCTAGCTTGGTTCCCATGCTCTTGCCAAGCAATGTCTCCACCGCTCCTATTGAGCTGAACGCCCAGCAGAGGCTCGTGGTCTTTTGGTCTTTGATTGAGGTGATGTAAGACGCGTTTCTTTGATCAAACTTCTCGGGATAGGCTTTGTCGTACGCGTAAGCGACATTTGCGCCGTTAGCTTGCGTCAAGCCTGAAAAGAAGCTGTCTGATCCCAAGCCTCCAAACATGGCCATTTCCTCAGCGCTGGCTGATCCGCCATAAAGCATGATGGAATCGGGAATGAATCCGTCATAGCCCTCCAGTGCTCCCGCTTGCTTGAGAGCCTGGTACCTAACAAAGTCAGGATTGATGTATGAGGGGACGAATGTATCAAGCATCTTTCCCTTTTCAGCTGAAAACAGCTGAACGGGAGCGCCGCTAGGAACGTTTGCCTCAACTTTGCCTCCACTATAGGTAATGTCCAGGAACTCATAGCTGTCGCCGTTTTTGACGATAGCCGCCAGCTGGGTGTCTGCTTCAAGCGTGGCAGATGCCAGAATGTTTTCCGCCCCAATTTGGCTAGTAATTGTGACAGCGTCTGTCACTGGCTTCAAGCCCGGATCGTCCGCCTCTATTGGCTCAGCCTGCTCAATAACCGCTTGGGCGGGGGAGGGCTCCGCCTCAGGGGAGAGCTGTTCTGCTTCTATCACTACCAATGCTTCTGAGCCGTTGACTGCTGAGACATAAATGGCTGACGCGCTCGCAACTTGTTCCAGCCCGGAATCGCTAGTAAGCGTCTCGGTTAGGTCCAAGAGCGGAATACCCGCGTCTTCTGCCACGAGCTCAGCCGAATTATGGGATTGCGCCCAGATGGCGCGGCCTGCGGCTGCAAATGAAAAAATCAGAAATAGCGATGCCAATAGGGTTGACGATCTTGAAGGTCGTTTAGGGATCAATGCTTTTCACCTCCCTGCCAATCGCGAGCCCGGAAGCTGGCTTTGCATGATTTGCCAAAGCAATCCGGGCATGCGCTTATAGCTTTTGCTGGGAGCGAAGAGAGCGGGTTGTTCTTATTTCGCTTTTGTTTTTCGCTCTAACTTCGCCCGTTTTTCATTTATGTTTCTTTCAAAGAGCCATATTGATTTATGTAGCGAGCAGAGCTCGCTGCTTAATATTTACCAGTTGCCCTTTGATTGTGATGCAGGAACCCTGAAAGCTCCTGCGCTTGCTTAGCGCATATCCCAAAATTCCGAAATGGCGCTGGAAAAGGCATGCGATGCTTTAACTAGTTTGCTCGGGCTTCTGCGAGCAAACACAGTGACTTTTCCGGTGCCTCGGATATAATTTTGGGATATGCGCTGAGTGCATAACCCTTTTAAGCTGAGGAATGCGCCTATTTGAGCAAGTTTTCAATAACATCGTGATCATTCGGGAAAAACGATTTGTAAGCCGTCTCTGTTGTCTGGGTGGCGTAAGCCACCACATTGGGAACTCCAGCCAGGCCGCCTGACACGTCAAGCGTGATTCCGCAGAGCTGGTAGTAGTTGCTGAGATTTTTGCTTACCGCCATGTCCCTGTATAGCCTAAAGGTGAAAGTTGTTGAAGCTTTTGCTGGCATGTACAGATACACAACAGAATTGGCGGGGCTGGCGTAGTTGGCACTGTAGGCGCTGGCGTATGTTTTGTCTGTTCCAGTGGCCAGCTTGACCCCAGAATCTTTTGTGATTACGGCGGCCAGCCTGAACCCGAGATCATCTGTCGCGGCATTTGTCCCGCGCTCTATCGAAGGACCTTTAGTCGCGGTGCTTATAACCAGGCTGTTTAGCATGTACAGGTCAAGATTTCCAAAGAGGTCTGACCCATCATAGGATTGATCTTTGGAATTCTTTATGTCATCGTTGAGGTATATTTCATCCTCGAAAAACGAGTTCTTCGCTGTCCTGAAGAAGGAGGGAGTGTGGCTGGTGTCCAGCCGGTACAGCCTGAACGCGGCGCTGTCTATTTTTGTTTCCCCGCCGTCTTCACTAAGCTCTAAGCCTGGAATGTTTAGCTGAACTATAGCGGCGCCCCCGGACTTGTTCTCCAAAGTGTACTTCATCTCGTACCTGGCGTTGGGGTTGCCGGTGTAAGTTGTTTTGTCCGAATTGGGAATGTAAATCATGGAAGGCATGAAAACCGCCTCGTCAGCGTTGGTGCCAGTTATCTCGACCCCATTCTCGTCTACTATTGCAAACTTCTTATCCAAGGTGACCGCGACGTGTCCAGCTGTTACGGCTTGCGTGTCATCTGTGTCTCTGGCGGAAAACCAGGCGAAGGTTGAGTTTGGTATAAATAAGGCAGCAAGGAGGCCTAACCCTGCAAATAAAAAGATAAATTTCTTTGCCATTCGGCACCTCCATCAGCCGCCCACCAAGAATTAGATCTTGGGGAGTGAATTTTCCTCTCGATATATTTTTCGGCAAGAATGCATAATGACTGAATCGGAAAACATTGGCCGTGATGGCAGCAGGAAAACTTGTGGCGTTGTTTTCTGCAAGTTTAGAGCATATCCCAAAATTTATTTGGCCTTCGCAACGCTTTGGCGATTTGCCTTGAACATTGGGAAAACGCTTTCCTGCGCCATTTTATGAATTTTGGGATATGTTCTCAGGGTGCAAATAAGAAAATTCAAATAAAAAAATGAAAAATATTGAAAAAGCGCAGGCCCTAAGGCGTGTATAAAATAAATAAAAATAAAAATTTTGCGTGTCAGGAAAAATCATTGCAATGCTTTAAATGCGTGATTTTATTTGCGCGTTAAAGTCGCGCAGGCCTTTTGCTTGAGCCAAGCGCGAATGATCGATAATATCCAAATTTGTCGTTGTTAGCAGACAACCGGCCTAACAGAGGCTTGCGCCGCTTAAGAGGCGGCTGCGCCGAATATGAGGCGCTTTTGCCGAACCCTTGGATTAGAAAATTCAGCGCTGCTTTTGCTATTGGATAACTATTAAAGCGATTCTTGTTTTAGGAAGTCCTTTTATTAATAAAATGCCTGTTTCTAAAATGCCTATTTCAAAAAACAAAGCGCCAGGCGCAACATGGCAGCCTCTTGCCTCGCCAGCTTTAACGCGGATTTTTCCGGCGCTAAGAAATTGATTTTGGCATATGCAGCATGCAACAATTTGTCTTGCCGTTAGGTTTATCGGCAAAGAAGGCAGGTTCGAATAGCGTCTTCATGTAAAATTTGATAGCATATTTTGCTAAGAAGTGACAAAGTCTGCGATTGTGCGGGTTTTTCACAAAACAAGAGAATTTTTAGCTTGTTTCGACTTCTAAACAATATGCCTATAGAAAAGGCCTAAGGCGGGACTGCGCTGAAATGGCGGTTCGTTCGCATTTTAGGAGCTTTACGCGCTAGTTTTATTTAGGCCTTCTTGGAAAATTAGGCGCCAGCATTGCCAAGCATTAACAGCAAAGGCTAAACCAATATGCGCTGATTTTGCGCCTGATGCGCAAGGCGTGGAGCTTGGCCCAGATTTCAGGCTGGATAAATTGACAGAAATCTTAGTTTTGCTGGTGCGCAACCCTAATTTAGGAGGATTTAAGATTTTGATGGCTGCAAACCCTTAATTAGGATTTTTATTTTGGGGCAGGGCTGTCAAAAACATGGGGCGGGCTTGCGTTGAACCGCTTTTGATTTTCGCCCCTTACGCTACGCTAAATCTCTGCTCTTGGATCTTCGGCCTTAAATCTTAGCCCCTTAAATCTCAGCCCCTAAATCTTAGCCCCTTAAATCTCAGCCCCTAAATCTCAGCCCCTTAAATCTCAGCCCCAAAAATCTCAGCCCCAAATCTAAATCTCAAACCCCATAAAAAAAGGCCCCAACTCCGCTTTCGCGGGGTTGGGGCCAAGTTCCAGCCGGGATAGCGAGCTGGATTTGTGGAGGAGAGAGAGAAAAAGAACTTATTGAACTTGTCATTAGTTCCTTTAGCCAGCCGCATTTTTGCCGTAGGCTATGTCTTTGCTAAGAAGGCTATCTAAAGTGCCTTGTGCTTCAATCGGCGGGCGCAGGTGCAATGCGCCGCGCGACCGGGCTGTATCGCCGCCCGGAGCGTAGCCTTTCCGGATAAGGCTAGTGCATTATATGTGAAGATGTCCAAGTATGCTACAAGCCCTTGCCAAAGCGAAAAATATTTTTTTGCTTTAGGCGCTGGCGCTCCTCAAAACACTGGGTGATCCAAGCATTGCGCCGCTTTTCGCGCTCCAAGCACTGGGCGCCTAGTTGAGCCGCCCCAAGTCGCCCCCCCAATCCCCGGGCAAGAATTCTTTGGACATGCTATTCATAAAAATTTCCCTTTAACAGCCGAAAACCGTTTTTTGCCTTGCGGATATGCTCCATAGGGGTTATAATTGAGCTAGACTGCAGATAATAGCGTTGAGGCGCATGCCCCAAAAATAGGCGTGTGCGCTAGGGCTTTTGCTCAAGCTGAAAAAGCGAAGGCACGATCAACGCGATGCGCTTGCCAGGGGAGGGCTGGGGCGGCCTGAGGGGCTGGCGCGGTTGGCCAAAAGCTCAACGAGAGCGAAACGAGGGACGTTATGCTTGAGAAAATCGATTTAAACAAAACAGTAGACAAACAGCTCTACAAGCAGGAGCTAAAGGCTTTGGAGGCAAGGCTGTCATCACTCCAGGGCGCGATTGGGGATCTTGGGATCCCAGTCATCTTGGCTTTCGAGGGCTGGAGCGCGTCGGGCAAAGGGACGCTTATCAGCCGGGTGGTCTACCCGCTGGATCCCAGGTACTTCAATGTCTACACCATGGACAAAGTGACAGAGGACGCTCTTATGCGCCCGTTCCTATGGTCCTTCTGGATCAGGACGCCTTCCAAAGGGCGAATTTCAGTCTTTGACAAGAGCTGGAACAGGCTAATCCTCCCCGGGGCAGCGGAGCGCTGGAAGCTGGGCGCTTCAGTCAAGAAAGGCTATTTCTACGATGTGAACTCATTTGAAAAGCAGCTCATCGATGACGGGGCGCTGATTGTAAAATTCTTCTTGCATATCAGCAAAGATGAGCAGAAAAAGAGGTTCAAGGAAATAGAGAAGAACCCTTCCACCGCTTGGCGCGTCACCGAGCATGACTGGGCGCAGAACAAGGATTACGACGGCTATCTCAAGGACTTGAGCGAGATGATAAGCCAGACCAATTTCAACTGGAGCCCGTGGAACATAATAGAGTCAAATGACGCAAAGTACGCCACATTGAAGATTTACAAGATATTGATCGCCAGGGTGGAAGAGGAGATAATGAGAAGGGCGGAAGTGACCCCGCCAATCGACTTTGGCGCTGACACCCCGGCAACAAGGACGCGCTCCAAGAAGTCCGGCATTGACACGCCAAAGGTCAACATCCTTTCGGGAGTGAATCCCGCCAGAACCATCAGCGACAAGGAGTACAAGGAAAAGCTGGGGGAGCTGCAAGACAGGATAGCCGAGCAAGGCTATAAGATGTACACGAAGCGCAGATCAGTCATAATACTCTACGAAGGCTGGGATGCCGCAGGCAAGGGCGGAAACATCAAGAGACTAACTGAAAGGCTTGACCCAAGAGCGTACGAAGTAGCCCCAATAGCCGCGCCGTCGAAGGAAGAGCTGGATCACCACTATCTTTGGAGGTTCTACAACAAGATGCCCAAAGACGGGCATCTGGCCATTTTTGACCGCTCATGGTACGGGCGCGTGATGGTTGAGCGAATAGAAGAGCTCACTCCTGAAGACGTCTGGCGCAGAGCCTACAAAGAGATCAATGACATGGAGCTTCACCTGGCCAACCATGGAACTGTCATCTTCAAGTTTTGGCTTCACATCGACCAGGAAGAGCAATTGGCCCGGTTCCAGTCAAGGCAGAACGACCCTCTCAAGCAGTACAAGATCACAGAAGAGGACTGGCGCAACAGGGAGAAGTGGGATAAGTACGTGACAGCGGTAGACGAGATGCTCCTTCTCACAAACACGAGATACGCGCCCTGGACCATTGTGGAATCCAACTGCAAGAAGTTTGCAAGGATAAAGACATTGGAGATAGTAACCAATGAATTGGATAGACAACTTCGTTAAGCGGGGGGATTTATGCAGATTCCAAAGCTGTACCGTAGGCGGTTCATACCTGATGAGCTCGTAGAGCTCAAAGACGATGAAATACTGAGGCTGGACGACGAAGTGCTCCTTACAAGGTGGAAGACGCTCAAACCCAGAAAGGATTTTTCTGGCGGGCTGTCATGCACCTTCTTCGATAAGGGGTGGAAAATCAGCCGGATAATGGATAATCAAGGTAACTGCCTGTACACCTATTGCGACATCGTTGAGATCATAAAAGATGGCAACGGCGAATTCATACTCATCAACGATTTGCTCGTAGATGTAATTGTATATGATGATGGGTTTGTCAAGGTGTTGGATATGGCTGAGATTGCTGAAGCGCTGGATGAACATTTGATTACAGTGGAAACAGCGAAAAAGGCGCTTAGGCTTCTGGACGATCTGCTTTCTGTCATATACTCCGGCAAATTTGGGGATTTGCTGGAAGCTTTCAAGGCTTGTGCCTTGATCTGAGTCCTGCTCCAAGAGGCATCCTCAAGGAGTCTGATTCCCTCCAAGGCCAGCCAGGGGGCGCTCGCGCCTCTGAGCGCATAAATCAAATTCTTTCAGTGGCGTACCGAAAGTTATTGCGATGCTTATACAGTGTTTGTCTCGGGTTTCGACGAGCAAACTTGCGTGGCTTTCGCAAGCCATAAATTAATTTTTGGATATGCGCTATACCTTAGGGCTCAAAGGCCAAAAACTGCTGCTGGGGCCAAGCAAGCTTGGCCCCAGGCAAACTTTAGAAAGGGGAATCAGGCGTGAAAAAGCTCTACAAAGCTCGCTCCGGAATAATGATCGACGGCGTATGCAGAGGGATTTCTGATTACACGGGCATTGACGTTACCGTGGTTAGGGTTCTCTTTATAGCTTTCGCCCTCGCTGGGTTTTCAAGCGTCCTTCTCTACATCATCTGCGCTGTCATATTCCCAAGAGAGCCAGAAGATACAATTTACAGAAATGACGGAAACTAAAAGAGCCTTATGAGTGCGCTAAGAGCGTTAGGCCCTTGCTTGAAAGCCCGGAGGGCGTTACAGCCCTCTGGGGCATAAGCTCAAGCAATAAGGCATCCCGCCTCTAGTCGGCAAGACTGCCTTTTGGGCAGCGCCCAAGCTATTAAAACTCATTAAAAGACACGCCAAGGCGATTCGCCTTGGCGTGTCTTTTTTGATCTTGGATCGATGAGATGCTGAATTGTCAGGTTTGCCATTCGTTTCTTCCCTGGAGCTTGGGCGGCGCTCCTAACGCTTGGCACTTTGGGACAAGGGAACAGGCGCATTTCTAAAGTCCTAGCTCAACGCCGAAATATAGGCGTCCCAGGGAATGGATACTTCTTTCAAAATCATCATTTCTTTTCCCTCTGGCTTGTCCACTTCCATTGCGTCTGTTAAAACCAGGGTATCCCCGTCCCAGCGAACCATGGGGACGTCCAGGAACTCATAGCTGTCTGGAATGAGGGATGCGATGTCAACCCACTTGGTTTCCTCCAATGGGTTCTTGAAACGCAAAAGATGAACTGTTGGGCCAGCCGCAAACAGGCCTGTGGCTACCAGGATGTCGTAGGCGGGGTTGTAGTTGGCATCTACCCAGATAAAGCTGTTTTCATCCTGTGGCACGTGAATGAAGCTCTTTTTGCTGGCGAGGTCAAAGACGCCGTAGTCTCGAAGCTCAGTCTGAAACAATAAGTATTGATTTCCGTCACTGTGGTTTATTATCTTTAGAATCTCAGTGCTGCTTTCGTGATTGAAGTAATGGTGCACCTCCGCGCCAAGGGAATCGTAAACGAATGTCTCGCTTGCGATCAAGCCGTACTTTCCCCATTCCACTTTGCCTTCGTAATGGTTCCGCTTTGCCGTGTAGCCATCTGTCAGTTCGATGAATTCAGCGCCTTTGAAGTTTTTGGGCGAGTATACCGCGTCTTTTCTTTTGCGTTGCCGCAGGTATTTCTGCGAGTAAGCGATATTTGTGAAATCGCACTCCATGCTTGAGCCCCCTGTGCCAGAATATGGGCATATCCCTGAATTGGAAATGCACTCCCTCTTTTTTGCAACCGCATTTGCTGTAATAGGGTTTTTTACCGCAGTATTTTTCGGAATGCCAATGCCGCCAGCAATCCCTCCACTATTATACACTAGTCAACAATATAACACAAATTTCTTGGAAGAGCCTTGATTTACAGGCAATGGGCGCTTGGCGGGCCAGGGGGGCAGGCTGGGGATCGGAAGGAAAAAGCTTGCATTTCAAGGGAATATGATGATTTTGGGGATCGGCGGCTGAGAAATAAAACGCTCTGCTAGAAGGCCTGACATTTTCAGGTCGAGTGGCTTACGAAGATAAAAAATATGAAAGCCCGGCAAGGCGTTAGCCTTGCCGGGCTTTGTTTGCTTTTTTTTTATTTTCTTACAGCGGGAAATCCTCCGCTTTCAGCGTCGCCTTGATCAGCTCCTGATTGCTTAGCGTTGCGAGTTCTCTCACTTTGTCAAAGCTAAGGCCAAGCGCGCCTGTCATCCTCTCGCCATACTCTGGATCTGCCAAGAAGCAGTGAACCGCGTGGCGGTACTTGATGTTGGCTGTCACAGGGGCGATGTTTGAGGCGGTGTTCTGCAAAAGCGCCTGGCGCTTGTCTTCTGTCATTATGCGGTAGAGCTCTCCGCCAGCGCGGAAGTTGTCATCAGTCGGATCATCTTTTGGATCGTAGCGGTACAGCGCTCCGTCAAGCGCCAATGGCGGTTCGGCCACTCCGGGCTGAGCTGACCAGATGCCGTCGCTGTTGGGAGTGTAGGCGATAGTTCCGCCGTGGTTACCGTCAACGCGCATGGCCCCGTCTCTGTGATAGGAGTTGGTTTCAGCTTTGGCTTGGTTAACTGGGATAAGGGTGTGGTTTACCCCCAAGCGGTAGCGCTGGGCATCGCCGTAGGCAAAGAGCCTTCCCTGCAGGAACCTGTCAGGCGAGAAGCCTATGCCTGGCACTACATGGGCTGGAGAGAAAGCTGACTGCTCGACCTCGGCGAAATAGTTCTCAGGATTTCTGTTAAGCTCCAGGATTCCGACTTCGATCAGGGGGAACTCGCTGTGCCTCCAGATCTTTGTAATGTCAAACGGGTTCTCGTAGTGGTTCTTGGCTTGCTCCTCAGTCATCGTTTGTATGTACATCTTCCATCTGGGGTAGTTGCCTTTTTCTATTGCCTCAAACAAGTCCCTGCCGTGCGATTCGCGGTCATGCCCTGACAGGTATTCGGCCTCTTCGTCCGTGAGGTTTTTGATGCCCTGCTGGGTATGGAAGTGGAACTTGCACCAGACGCGCTGGTTTTCGCTGTTGTAAAGCGAGAAGGTATGCTCGCCATAGAAGTGCATGTGCCTGAAGGAAGCGGGAATGCCCCTGTCAGACATGACTATTGTGATCTGGTGGAAAGCCTCAGGCAGGAGGGTCCAGAAGTCCCAGTTGTTTTGGGCGCTCCTGAGCCCGCTGCGAGGATCTCTTTTGACGGCCCTGTTGAGATCAGAAAAGTCATGGACATCCCTGATAAAGAAGGTCGGGGTGTTGTTGCCTACCAGATCCCAGTTGCCTTCTTCAGTGTAGAACTTCACAGCCGCTCCTCGGATGTCTCTCTCAGCGTCAGCGGCCCCTCTTTCTCCTGCGACTGTGGAGAAGCGCATGAACAGGTCTGTCGTGGTCCCAGGCTGGAGAACCTTTGCCTTTGTGTACTGGGAAATGTCGCCTGTCACGGTCAGCTTTCCGTAAGCGCCCCAGCCTTTTGCGTGCATGCGCCTTTCGGGTATTACCTCGCGGTTGAAGTGAGCTATCTTCTCCAGGAGCCAAACGTCCTGGATCGCCACGGGGCCTCTTGGCCCAGCGGTAAGGGAGTGCTCGTTGTCCGGCACTGGAGCTCCGACTTCGTTGGTCAGTTTCTTAAGGTTGTCTTCCATGTAGTCCTCCTTTTGCGCCAAAGAGCGGATTGCGCATTCAAGAGAATAGCATCAGGCTCTTTGGCTAATACTGGTTACAGCTTGAAGCCAGTAAGGATTATCCATACATAGGCCAAGCTTTTTGGAATCATAAGCATGCCCAGCTTCTTGTTTTTAGCGCCAAAAAGGACAACGGGAGCGTAGAACGCAAAGCTTGCCAATATTGGGACAAAGAGGTGGGATATCGCGTCGCGGCTGTATATCCAAGAAGCGGCGTACAGCAATGCTACCAGCGCCCCTGCGATGAAAAACGGGATGTTCCTCCAGATTCGCAAAGGGCCTTCATCTTTGTTTGCTGCCCAGTTGTTTTGCGGCAGAAGGCACAGGGCTATCCTGGCTGCAGTCAAAACATGAACCAATGGGCCAAGCGCCGCCAGCTTTAAGCTAGGGTAGCGGGAAGCCCCAATGCTCCAAAGGATTGAGTAAAAGATGGCCATAGTAATTGAAGCCGCCATCTTTCCCAGCCCCAGGGGTTTTGAGTAGTCCTTGCCGGTGTTCAGCTGGGATAGCACTCTGGGGGCCAAGTGCATGAAATCCCCAGCAAATAGAATGATCGCCATCACGCCATAGGCAACGTGACCTTGAACTGCAAGGACTATTCCCGAGATAATCGCGCATGCCAGGTAGCAGATGTCGAATGCGACCTCGAAAACCGCTCGGGGCTTGATGCCTGAAGCCTGAGGCTTGGCGCTTGAATCCATTTTTCTCACTCCCCGCCGGCAACCGCTCGCTTCTCACCCGCCAGCTTTTCAACTGCCAGCCTTTCTTTTCCTAGCGCCAGCCTTGATTTTGCTTCACGCATGGGGTTTGCAGGAAACCAGCCTTTTTGAACCCTTCTTGTTTGCTCCTTCAGCTCCCGCACAGACCATATGGCAGTGCAGCCGAAAATGGCCAGCAAAATTGACAAAAGCCCATCCGTGAAGACCGAGGCGAATATGCCGGCAAATCCAGCCAAGGCAAAGAAAGGCCAGATCCTTTCGGAGAAGTAGTACTCGCACTTGACCACCAAGGGATGAAAAAAGCCTATCATCGCAAATGTGGCCAATCCAGCCAGCAAACCCTCAAATCTCATGGCGCCCTCCATCTGGCCGCCAGTGCGGCCCTTTCGCTTGAGATTATTATAAAACGAGAATTCCTCGATGTCAATAGGCAATATAATAATATATTTATTTTAATATTAGAAATCTTTTAAATAAAAACAGGCATGGATTGAGAATGAAAAATGCCTGGAAGCAAGGGGTATGGATTTAAAGCTTCGAAAAACTGCTATATTTTAAAGATTAATATTTTGAAATTTCAGGCTGTTCGGCATGAATGCCAAATATTACTATAAGACGGCTTGGGCTTGGCGCAGTGTTGGCGCATCAGGGACAGGGATGGGGGTGCCTGGCAGATGTCGCTTTGATAGCCTTATATTTCATATCGGCGAGCTTTTGCCTTTGCGCTTGCTTCTGGGGGCAAAAGAGGCTGAAGCTTGGGGAAGCTTGGGATTGGAGCTCTGAATTACGCGTGTCATATTAAGATAGGGGTGATAAAATTTGCATGCAGAGACATATAATAGCGATAAATTCGGCGAATATTTTGTCCGACATTAAAAGCAGGCTCTAAACTCTTTGAATCTTTTAGATTTTGGGCAATCAAGAATTAGCTCGAAATTTTCTCGTCTACTAGAGTGAAACGCATACTACAGAGAGGAAAGGGGCTCGTGTATACTTTATATTAAGAGATGAAGGCTTGACCCGAGTTGAAAGCATGAATCGTGTTGAAAGCATGTATCGAGTCAAGAGAATGTTGAGTTATGAGTTATGAATCAAGAGTTAAGAGCCAAGAAAATAGCAGCCAAGAGAATGGAGGCCCTGCTTATGACAGCAAGAGAACTTGAAAAGAAAGTGAAGGCGTTGGGTTTTGTTTACGTTCGCACGAACGGTTCCCACAAGCAATTCAAACACCCCCAAACCATGAGGCTTCTTTCGATTCCATTCCATAGCGGCAAGGACATTCAATACCTTCTCAACAGCGTTATGAAGCAAGCGGGGCTGAAATAGGAGCATAAAATAAGAGGCTGAAATAAGAGGCTGAAATAAGAGGCTGAAACAAAAGAGGTTGAAACAAGAGGCTGAAACAAGAGGCCGAAATAAGAGCAAGTTTTGGATCAAAAAAGCGGCAGGCGCGTAGCGTCTGCCGCTTTTTGGGATCTCCGTCCCTTTGCCGCGATCACGCGGCGCTTTACTTCTTTTCGATTTTGTCAATCTTGGCCTTGCGGGGCCTCTCTGGGACTTTCAAGCGGTGCTTGAATGTCTTTGACGCCAGGTTCTTGAGCCTTGCCAGGTTCTGCCGTATTTCCAAGCGGCTCTTCCCTGCTGCCAGGCTCTTGGTTGGTTCCAGGTTGCTCTTTCTTGTCGCCTGGCCCTGCTTAATCTCCAAGCGGTTCTTCCCTGTCGCCTGGCTCTGCTTTAACTCCAAGCGGCTCGTTCCTGTCGCCTGGCTCTGCTTTAACTCCAAACGGATCCCTCCTGTCGCAAGCTCCCAAATAAGCTTCCAGCCGGTAAATAGGCTGGCCTAGGCTTGAAAACTTGGTTTCGTACTCTGTCATTATCTCGTTGGCGGGAGTGCCGCTTCCATGCAGATCGTAGGAGACGTTTTCCAAAACCCAGCCGGTTGACTCGAACTGCCCAATTGAGAAATCGAAGAGCTCCCGGTTGTCGGTCTTGAAATACAAGGCGCCAATTCCTAGGCTTTTGTAGCTTTCAAGAAAGCGGGCATGGGTAAGCCTTCTCTTGGCCCGATTCTTCTTGCCTGGCCACGGGTCGCAGAATTGTATGTATAATGCCTCTATCTCCCCAGGAGCAAACAGGTTTGGCAGGTTCTCCACGTCCTCAACAATATATGCCAAGTGTTTGTCGCCTGTTACAGCGTTGCCCTTTCTTGCCGCCATGCCAAGGATGGTTGCATCCCTTTCCAGCGCCACAAAATTGATCTCTGGGTGCTTTTCGGCGGCTTGGGATATGAATTGCCCCTTCCCGCACCCGATCTCAAGCCGTATGGGGTTGCTGTTGCCAAAGTGCGAGCACCACTGCCCCTTGAGGCTTACGGGCTCATGCACAACCAAAGGGTTTGTGTCCAGCTCCTTGCTTGTCCATTTCTTCTTCCTGTTTCTCATGCGTTGCCTCCCTTGGTTCCAAGACGGAACCCTGATATAAAACTGCCCTATTACTAAATATTGGAATACTTCTAAGTCTTCCCTTGAAACTGATGCCGTAATCCGTAGTATACAACAGATGCGCCCAAATTCCAATCATTGATTGGGGTGCGCCGGGGTGCGCCTTTCCAGGATGCGCATGTTTGGCCAAATTTGATAAGCATGTAGTGCGTTGCATTGACGAAGGGCTTGTGTTATACTTGTGCAAACACGTAAAAAACGAAGCACATAAACAGTGGAGATACCGAAGCTGGCCAGAAGCGGGATTAGAAGCCGCTTTACAGGAAATGCGCATGTCTGGTCAGTTTTGATAAGCATGTAGTGCGTTGCATTGACGAAGGCCTTGTGTTATACTTGTGCAAACACGCAAAAAACGAAGCACATAAACAGTGGAGATATCGAAGCTGGCGAGATGGGCGCTGTCTCGCGCCGGATTTAGGCGCTAGCAAGAAGCAAAGGAACTGCAAAACGGGCCAAACGGCCCGGCAATAGCCAAGACCAACAGGGGGCATCGCATGCAACTGAGATATTTCGTCAAGAGGCTGCAGGACATAATGCGAAATGACGCCGGGATAAACGGTGACGCCCAGCGCATAGAGCAGATGGTATGGCTGCTGTTCCTCAAAGTCTATGACGCCAAGGACAGGATAAGGGAAGCTAGGGATCCGTCGTACAACTCGATCATCCCTGCAAAGTTTCGCTGGCGCAACTGGGCGGCAGACAAGAAAAACGGGACCGCGCTCACGGGAAAGCCCTTGCTGGACTTCGTGAACAACGAGCTCTTCCCGGCGCTAAAGGGCCTGGACCTTGACGAGAGCGCTCCAATGAGCCAGCTCATAGTTAAGACCGCCTTTGAGGACAACAACAACTACATGAAAGACGGCACTCTTCTCAGGGAGGTCATAAACTCGATAGATGAAGTGGCATTCAAGGATTACAGGGATCGCCACGCCTTTGGGGAGATCTACGAGACGATCCTCGTGAGCCTGCAAAACGCGGGGAACGCTGGAGAGTTCTACACCCCGAGAGCGGTCACGGACTTCATGTCCTTGGTGGTCGCTCCAAAGCTTGGCGAAAGGGTGGCGGATTTCGCTTGCGGCACTGGCGGGTTCTTGACCTCGGCAATAAAAGTTCTTGAGGGGCAAGTCAAAAACAAGGCTGACAAAGCGCTTCTCAACAGCTCCATCTTTGGGGTGGAGAAAAAAGCTTTGCCGCACCTGCTTTGCGTAACTAACCTGCTGCTTCATGACATTGACAGCCCTTCTGTCGTGCATGGCAACTCTTTGACTCAAATTTACGGAGAGCGATTCGACGTTATTCTCATGAACCCTCCGTTCGGCGGAAGCGAAAAAGAGGAAGTGAAGTCCAAGTTCCCACCATTCCAGCAGTCAAGCGACACTGCGGACTTGTTCATGGTTGTTATAATGAACCGCTTGAAGAAGGGGGGAAGGGCGGCTGTCATAATACCTGATGGGTTCCTCTTCGGGTCTGACAACGCCAAGGTGGCGATCAAGACCCAGATGCTCACGGAATTCAACCTTCATACGGTTGTCAGGATGCCGCACGACATTTTCGCGCCTTACACAAACATAACGACAAACATTCTCTTCTTTGACAACACCGGGCCGACTGTGTCTACTTGGTTCTACAGGCTGGACATGCCCGAGGGGTACAAGCACTTCTCAAAGAAAAAGCCGATGCTGCTTGATCACTTCCAGCCAGCGATGGACTGGTGGGCAGACAAGAAAGAGATCAGGGTGGACGGCTTTGACAAGGCCAAGCTGTACAACGTGAAGTTCCTGTTGGATCGCAACTGCAACCTGGATCTGTGCGGCATCCCAAGAGAAGAAAAGGAAGTGGGGATGCCGGAGGACATCTTGAACGAGCACGAAGAGGAAAAAAGACGCGAGAACGCCTTAGATGAAAGGCTGCTGTCTGAAATGCGGGTTCTTTTGCGGAGCAAATAAAATATAAAAAAAATAAAAATAAAATAAAATATAAAAAACAAAAAACAAAAATATAAAAAAACAAAAACCAAAAACCAAACATACGCGCGGTCGCTTCGGCCGGGCGGCGCTCATGAGCGGAAATAAACGAAAGAGTTTTTCGCTCGCAGACAAAGATAGGGGGAGCGGCTTGCCACAGGTGAGTGTGAACATATGCTGACCGGGATCAGGCTAAAGTATTCCATTCTCAGGTCGGCTGTAAAGGGATTGCTTGTCAGCCAAAACAAGGGCGATGAGCCGGCCTCGGTCCTGATAGAGAGGGCTCGCGTTGAGAAGAGCGTCAGCGAGCCGAAAGGCAGAGGCAGAAGCAAGGTCAATTCCGTGATATACCGGGACAAGGACAACCCCAAAGCGTTTTATGAGTGGGCCAATGAGAGCTATGTCGCCGACGTGACAGACGAGCTGCCGTTTGAGATACCAGACAGCTGGGAATGGGCCAGGCTGGGGAGCTTTGCGCGACTTAAGGCCGGAAACACGATTCCCGATGCTGATCTCATGAGAATGCAAACGGGAGGGCTGTATCCCTGCTATGGGGGAAACGGGATTCGGGGATACGCCGAAACCTACAACAGGGAAGGGCGATACATAGCCATAGGGCGGCAAGGGGCGCTATGCGGCAACATCCACTTGTTCGAGGGAAAGTTCTACGCCACGGAGCACTGCATTCTCGCAATGATCTTTGGCGGGACAAGCTTGGATTGGTTTGCCTATATGCTGGAGGGGCTTGACCTGAACAACAGCATGTCGTCAACCGCCCAGCCTGGCTTGGCAGTCAGGGACCTGAACAAGGTGCTTATCCCTGTGCCGCCGCTGGAAGAGCAGATACGGATAGAGGAAAAGGTGAGAAAGCTCCTGGCGCTTGCTGATGAGTTTACGGAATGCGAGCGCAGGAGACAGGAGACAGATGCGGAATTTCCCGGAAAGCTCAGGCGGTCAGTGGTGCGGGAAGCGGTGAGGGGCAGGCTGGGCACAGGAAACCCCAGTGAATCGGCGTCTGATCTGCGCAAAAGAATATCCGAGACAAAGCTTATTCCCGCCAAAAAGTCAAAGATGCGCTGGCCTGAATCATTCATCTACAGAGATCCAGACGATCCAACCCGCTTTTTGGAAAAGCAGGGTAACCACGAGCCTGAGGACATCACAGACAGCATTCCCTTTGACATCCCTCCCAACTGGGAATGGGCAAGGCTCAGAGACATTGCTTGCGGCCATGGATTCATGACTCCAACAGAAAAGTTCAGCCATATCGAAATCGGCAACATTGACAACATAAAGCACAAGCTCTATGAGCCTCTGCCGGTCCGATCCCCTGAGATATACCCTGGATCCAAGAAGATCACCCGATTGGGGGACATCCTGGTTGCTATGGTCAGGCCCAACCTGAAAAACATATGCATGATTGAGAAGGAATACGAGTTTCCGCCATTTGCCTGCTTCTCGATTATAGTTCTGGGATGCCATGAGCTTATGCTAAACCGTTATGTGTTCACATATTTGCTGTCTCCTGATTTTGACAACTACGCGAATCAGTTCGACACTTCTAGGGGCACATCCATTCCTACGATCAAAGAAACGACGCTGCTTGCCGCGCTAATCCCCATTCCACCGAGAGAGGAACAGGAACGCATAGTTAAAAAGCTGGACGAAATGCTTTTATTGATTCAGGAATTTGTAGACAAGCGTGTTGAGTTGCACGAGAAATCGTTTGAAAAAGCAAAACGGAGAAGGATTAAGGAGCTAGAAGATCTGATGGAAGGCAAGAAGCTTGATTCGGATTTAGGTTCAGAGTCTAAGCCGGATCCGGAAATCTAGTGATTTCAAAACAAAAGCCGCGCGAACTTTGCGCGGCTTTTGTTTTGAATTATTCTCGCAATGTTTTTAAAGAACAAAAGTCAGCAGACCTTTGCGCCTGCGACTTGCGCCTCAGCTTAAACGTTCCTGTAGTTCGGAAACTTGCTGGCCTCTCCGTAAACTATGCGCGGAACCGTTTTGAGAAAGGCCATGTCTTCATCCGAGATTGAAAAATCTATCTCAATGTTTGTTCGCATGTGTTCCGGGTTTGCTGTTTTAGGCAGCGGGATCATGCCCAGCTGCAAGCAGTAGCGGATGCAAAGCTGAGGGACGCTTGCGCCATACTTTTTCGCCACGTCAGCGATCACGGGGTTGTCAAGCATCTCGCCGTGGGCGATAGGGGAGTAGGCCTCAACCAAAACCCCCTTGCCTTGGCAGTAGTCAACGAGCTCAAACGGGGTATTGCTGATGTGGGCCAGGAACTGGTTGACTGTTGGCTTGACGCTGCAGTTTTCCAGTATGTTGTCCAGATCTTCCCGCTCGAAGTTCGAGACGCCTATCGCCCGAAGCTTCCCGGCCTTGAACGCGTTTTCAAAAGCTCGCCACGCTTCCAGGTTGCCGGAGAAGTAGCGGTCTTCGTTCAAGAATTCCGGCCACGGCTTGGGGCTGTGGATCAGCATGAGATCCAGATAGTCAAGGCCTGCGTCCTTGAGGGATCCGTCAATGGCTTGAACTGCCTTGTCATAAGACTTGATCCCAGCCTCCAGCTTGCTGGTGACAAAAATCTCTTCCCTGGCAACTCCGCAGGTTCGCACTCCCTCTCCGACTCCGCTCTCGTTTCCATACCCTTGGGCGGTGTCTATGTGCCTGTACCCGATTTTCACAGCGTCCCGGACTGCCTGGGCAGCTGAGCTGTTGCTGATGCGCCATGTTCCAAGCCCTAGCTTGGGGATTTTAACGCCGTTTTCAAGCGTGAAGAATTCGCTTGCGACCACGGGATCACTCCTTTTGGTTTGTTTGATTTGTTTGTTCGAAGCCCTTTTTTTGCTTTTTATTTCTGGTCATGGCCTTGATCGTTGCCGACCCGGGCGCATACCCGCATGCTCCATAGCGCTTATCGCCAAAAGTCACCGAAGTGCTTTTGCGTGGCTTGGGATGCGCGCTCATTGACATTCTTGCCGTCACTAAGCTATTATATAGCCAAGAGGGCTGGCTTTCAAATAAAAGCATATCCCAAAATTATATCCGAGGCACCGGAAAAATCCGGCGTTGAAGCATTCGCCAGGATTTTTCCGGTGCCATTTCGGAATTTTGGGATATGCTCTAAGAATTGGCTTTTGGGTTGACTTGAATAAAAGGTTCGAGTTCAAGTTAAAAAGCCAAAAGCCAAAAAGGCAAAATCCCTAAAAAACAAGATCTGAAACCCAAAGCGGGTGGCGCGTATGAATGACAGAGCAATAATGCATGTCGACATGGACGGCTTTTATGCGGCGGTGGAGAGCCTGTCCCACCCTGAGGCCAAAAATAGGCCAATGGCTGTCGCAGGGGACCCGAAAAGCCGACATGGAATAATACTGGCAAAGAACCAGCTGGCCAAACAGGCTGGAGTCAAGACAGCGGAACCGATCTGGCAAGCCTTGAGCAAATGCCCGGGGCTTCTGCTGCTGGAGCCCCATCATGAATTATACGACGAATACTGCGAAAAGGCCAACGCCATTTATGACAGGTTTACCGACAGAGTTGAAATAGCGGGCATAGATGAAAGCTACCTGGATGTGACAGGGGTTCCAATGCTAAAAGGTGACGGGCGAGAGCTGGCCGACGAGATCAGGCGGGCTGTCAGGACTGAATTGAAAGTTACTGTGTCAGTGGGAGTGAGCTTCTGCAAGTCATTCGCAAAGATTGGCAGTGACATGAACAAGCCTGACGGCACTACCGTGATAACGCGGGAGGGGTTCAAGCAAATGCTGTACCCGCTTCCAGCGACGGCAATGATGTCAGTGGGCAAAGTGACTGACAAAGCGCTGGCTGAGATTGGGATACGCACAATAGGCCAGTTGGCTGCGGTTGACGAGGACGTGCTTCTCCAAAAGCTTGGCAAGCAAGGGCCCATGCTCAAAAAGTGCGCCCAGGGCCTTGACGACGAGCAGGTATGCCGAACTGAGGAGCAAGCGGACGCCAAGTCGGTTGGAAGCGGAGTGACCTTCAGAAGAGACCTGGAAACCCAAGAAGACGTTCAGATAGGCCTAAGAAGCCTTTCAGAGACTGTGGCGCACAGGCTCCGCGCTATGAACAGAAAGTGCAGGGGCGTTCAAGTAGCCATCAAAAGCCCGGACCTAAAGGTGATAGACCGCCAAGTCCAGCTGGCCAAGCCCACTTGCCTGGCAATCGAGATCTATGAGGCCGCCTTGGCGCTGCTTGAAAAGTCCTGGAAGATAGGAAAGCCTATCAGGCTCCTGTCTGTTACCGCAATAAACCTGATTCAAGAGGGAGAAGGGGAACAGCTTAGCCTCTTTGACGAGGGAAGCCAAAAGCGCGAGGCGCTGGAGCGCCTCCTTGACAATGTGAAGCAGAAGTACGGGCGGTCAGCCGTAAAATCTGGAGCGATGCTGGGAAGCGACCTGTTTTCGGATGAGTAGCCCTTTCTTCCCAAGAGTTGCGTTGCGCAGCCCGTTGATCATTCAACGGGCTGCGCTTTTGCCTGCGTTTATTGCTGGATTCGGCAAAAGCCGCATAATTCGCCTTGCGAAATTTGTTGCTGAGTATTTACTAAAGGCTTACATTGGCGTATAATTAGGTGCATATCCCAAAATTGAAATCATGGGGTTGCCTTTAGGGATTAGGAAATGCGCTATAAAAAGCGCAATGCACACAAGACAGCCTCAATCGGGAGCTTGCCATGACAAAAACCTTAGCCAAGAAAATATTTGACAGATACAACAGCTTCAAGACGTGCCCGCAGGAGAGGGCGGATGTTCAGGAAAGCCTAGATATATGCGCGAAGGCGGCCGCCAACCTGTATGGCGTCATCTCACTAAAAGAGCTTGCCGAGATTTATGGCAAGCAAAACCAGATTTTTTTGGCAGAATCAGAGATCGCCGGCATTCTCACGCCACTTGTGCTTGAGTCAATGGAGTATTGCTTTTACAAGGATTATCTTGTCAACAAGTGCGCGATCCAAGATTTTGACTACGCGGTTGAGGTTCTTAAGCAGCAGGAGGGAAAAGACCTTTACTTGCCTGAAAAAGAGGAGTTCTTGAAGCACGCGGATCCAGCCTATCGCGACGAAGATCTGGAAAGGCGATGGGAAGGCATGAAGCTGTACCTGGAGATGAGCCTGCCCGGGCTAACGCCAGACGACTTTCTAGCCGATCTGAGAGAGCTTTCCGAGATGGCAGTCGAGCCCCCTAATGGGCTTAACGATGTCTTGGGAAAGCATGCCATACATTTCAGGAAGCCAGATCTGGACTCGACATTTCGAAACCTGTACTCCAATATTCGAGACGTGACCAGAAGGCATATCTACAAAGGGCATTGCTACAAAGAGCTTCAAGAATTCGCGCCGACGCCCGCCCAGAGCGTTGTCATCAAAGAAACCGCAAAGATAAAGCTGGCCGCGCCTTGTCCATGCGGAAGCGGGAAAGAGTATAAGGACTGCTGCCGGGTTATCGAAAAAGGCAAGACATCTCAGCTGAGTGACGCTGACTGCGCCCTGTTTTATGAGATTTGGTTCACCCTTCTCAATTACGTCAACCAGGCGAAGCATGTATTGCCTGAAACAATACCCGTGGTTTTCCCAAACCCCATTGATGATTTGCGGCTGTACAAGGTTCGAGAGGCGCTTAGCCGAGATCCCAGCTTGATAGCCGAATGCGCCGAGGCGGCCAGGATGTCTAGGGAAAAGAAGGAGATTCTAAAAGCCTGGCAAAAATATTATCAGGTAAAAGACTACTGCCTGGTAACCTTTATGCGAGATCACGCGGTAGCCATGGGGATGAGCGAAAACGACCCGATATACGCCTTCAAGGGAATAAGCCGAGCCCCGTCTCTTGTCATGCAGCGCAAGATCCCGTTTTTGTTCAGGACTGTGATGCTTCCGTTCAAGGACATGATCATTTTTGACACGTACTTCACAGT
>JAISWZ010000240.1 GCA_031270945.1 Clostridiales bacterium
GGCAAGGCGTTAGCCAAGCTCTTCCACTTCTCGCTTTCGGAGGCAAGGAACTCTGCCATTTTCATAAGTCCGTCAAGACAGCAACCCTTTGAAGACATGTGTCTCTCAAGCTCGGCAAACATGTCGTTTTCAAGGTCTGACAGGATGTCGCTTTGGTTGCCGTAATGATTGTAGAACGTAGACCTGTTGATTTTAGCGGCCTTGCAAATTTCATGGACTGTGATCTTCTCAAATGGCTTGGTTTTCATGATGCATAAAAGTGCGTCCTTCATTTGCGCCTTCGATTGAAGCACCCGTTGGCTATTCACTTGCAACCTCCTGCATTCAAACCAGATCCCGCTTTTTCAAGAAAAGGCTTGATATTGCGCCAATGCCAACAGCTCCAGCTATGCCAGCCACAAGAGATCCAATCATTACGGCTGCGGTTGTGCCAAGAGTCGCAACACTGGCGGCGGGATAGAGCATCATGCCAAATAGGAACGTAAATACAATGGTCATCCAAAGCTTGCTTTTGAAAAAGACGCTAATCGCCAAGAAAAGCGATACGAAGATTGCCATCAAAAACATCTTTGACAGGAGGCACATCACAAGTCCGGCTATGTTCACCTCAAATGACTTGCCCATGAATATGCCGACAACTACAGCTCCGACAACGTAGGTGATGATCATGCCTGCGCCGCCGAAAATGCCTATCAAGCTCTTCGATATGACATAATCCATCTTTCGGGAGTGAACAGTAAAGATGTTCTTCACAAAGCCGGAGCTGTAGTCATGGGAAACGAATATCGAGAGAAGCAACCCCGCGAATATGAAAACCATGTTGATGTTGGCAAATGAGCCGAAATCGCTTACAGAACCGGATACTCCGCCTGGCAGAATCTCTACTATCTGCCAGGCATTTGTCATTTCCACTGATGGAGACTGGGCGTTGCCGCTTCCTGACGTTGAAAGAACCATAGCCGGGATTATGGCGGCTATGAGAAGCATTATATAAAGCGCTGGCGTATGGAACAGCCTGTAGAAATCCATTTTAAGCATTGATCTTACGCGGATTGCCATATTCAGGCTCCTATCTTTGACATGACTTTTAAATAGTATTCTTCCAGCCCGACCTTGTTGAAGACGATCTCCTTGACAGCTATGCCGTGCTGGTACAGGAAGCCTGTGACATTTGAGCTTTCTTCCTCGTCGTAGACCCGTATGCCGGAATCGCTGTCTTCTACCTCTTTGTACTTTGTGCGGAGCATGAAAATCGCTTTCGCATTGTCACTGGTATTGACCAAAACAAAGTCGCGGCACTCATCGCTCATGGATGAGGCTGGCATTTCACGAATCAACGCCCCATTTCTGATGATGCCGTAGTGAGTCGCTATCTTGGCTAGCTCACCCAGGATATGCGAGCTTATGAGAACCGTTACCCCCTCCTGCTTGGCTTGCTCTGTCAGGGTTTCACGCACTATTCTCATGCCGTCCGCGTCAAGCCCGTTTATCGGCTCATCAAGAATCAAAAGCTTGGGTCTGCCTAGCAAGGCTTGCGCCACGCCTATGCGTTGCTTCATGCCAAGGCTGCATTCCTTGAACTTGCGCCCAGCCGCCCCTGCCATGCTCACAAGCCTTAAAACTCGAGCAATTTCCTCGTGAGGATTTTTTACTCCTATATTCAGGGCTTGAAGCATCAGGTTCTGGTAGACTGTGCTATTTGGAAAGCAAGCCGGATTTTCTATCAACGCCCCAATTCCGCTTCTAACGTCAGGATCTTCATGGCTTTTCCCATACAGCCTTATCTCTCCTGCCTGAGGCACCAGCAACCCGCAGATCAACTTTTCCGTCGTAGACTTGCCTGACCCGTTTTCCCCGATAAAGCCGTAAACCGAGCCTTCAGGAACGTGAAGGCTCAGGTTCTCCACAGCGGTTATGCCGTGGAATGACTTTTTTAGGCTATCGGTCTCAATTGCGTACATCTTCGCCCTCCGTTATTTTAGCGCTATCGGTTTTAGCGCTGCCGGTTTTAGCGCTGTCAATCTTATCGCTGTCAGTCAAGAAAGCGTCTACGAATTTGCCTTCCATCTTTTTGTACCCTCCGACAACTCCAGTTTCAATGGCCTTGTAGCCGTTCACGACCGTTCCTTCGATTGCCTTGTAGCCGGACACTACAGCATTTTCGATCTTTTTGTTGGCCTCAAGCAACTTGCTCGTTTTGGCCCCTTCGACAACGCCACTTTCAATGGCCTTGTAGCCATTCACGACCGTGCCTTCTATTGCCTTGTAGCCGGACACTACGGCATCTTCGATCTTCTTGTTGGCTTCAAGCACCTTGCTCGGTTTTGCGCCGTTTCCGGATGCTGCGGCATCCTCGATCTTCTTGTTGGCTTCGCCTATATTGCTCATTTTGCTGCCTCCCGATTAGATTTTTTTCACCTGCGAGCTCCGTTCACCAAGCTCACGAGCATATTATGCCGCCTGGCTGTTTGAGAAGTGTTTGAGAGATGTTTCAAAAATATTAATGGTTTCCCAAGCCGCATTGGCAGTGCCAGCCCTGCCTGAGGCGCTTGATTCAAGAGGGCAATGAGCTTGAGATTTGAAATCATCTCAAGCTTTTACATGCTTTCGCACCTCGCCAACCTCATATAGTAAAGGCTTAAAACGTGATGTTTTCAAGTTTTACTATGCAATTCCAGCTGGATGGCCGCTTGGGGCAATGACGAATTCATTTCAAATAATTACGTTCATCCGATTTTTTGACTTAGAGCATATTCCAAAATCCCCTCAGTGGCGACGGAAAAGTCCTGCGAATGCTTCAACGCTGGACTTTTCCGAGCCCTAAAATTAATTTCGGGATATGCTCTTATTCTGTCGAAATATGACTTGACAGATGGAATCCGATTTGTTAAGATAATAACAATAGGGAATGCTTAGGATTTCATACGACTTGGCGTTTCGGGGTATGCGCCCATGGTTTACGGTCTTGGCAGTGAAGCCCTTCACTTATGGAGGTTTACAATGAACATTCTAAAAGCGGCTAAGGTGGAAGCATATTACTTAGTCGCCTCAAAAAGCATCTTTTTATTTACTGGTCTATTGTTAAGCATATTTACAATAGTTTTGCTCCTAAGTTATAACGCTGCTTTAGAAGCTTATAATACCTATTCAAGATACGAAAGATATTTCGCAGAGAATGATATATATATGGATAGCAATGATTATCATCCAATAGATAAAAGCAGCGGTGTTATCGACAACCCTCTAGCTTATCAAAAACATGCAATCGGTTTATATAGCTTTTCGCTATCTTCTGGTTATATATTGGGTCTTTTCCTTGAATCTTTATTATTGGTATCCCCATTTGTATTTTCTAGTCTTGGCGCATTCATATTTTCATATGATCGCAAGCACAAAACGGAAAAATTCAAGGTAAGCTCCACGTCTAAATTAAGGTTGTATTTAACAAAGCAAGTCACTTTGTCACTTTCTATCCTTTTCATTCTGCTTGTTTCCATTACTGTAACAGCTTTAGCTGGATTAAAATTTCATGATGCTTTGCCCGCAAAAATTCCTATAGACATTCCTTATATCAACTTGCAACCCATCAGCAATATCTTTCATAAGTTTGCGTTTGGTTTAGCGCTGGCTATGTTTTTCGGAGAATTCGGTTGCTTAATGGGTCAATTTACAGGTAACTGGTGGACATCTTTTGCGCTAGGCATCATATTTGTGTTTGTTTTGCCTGCTTCAGAAATTCCAGATATATATGCGAAAATTGATTTTCGTTTAGCTATCAGCAATATCGGCTTAAGAATATACGATTTCATTGGAGTTGTTTCATATAAGGATTACCTTATTCCCCTATCAAATTCAATATTATATTTTTCACTTGCGTTCGTAATAGTCGTTTTCCTCGGTGTTGTTGTTGCGTTAAAAAAAAGCTCTTACAATTCCTAAATAGATATATGGTTTTGCTTGCAAACGTTACATTTGGAATATCCCAAAATTATATCCGAGGCACCAGAAAAATCCGGGTGTTTGCTCGCAGAAGCCCGAGCAAACTAGTTGAAGCATTCGCCAGGATTTTTCGGTGCTATTTCGGAATTTTGGGATATGCTCTTGGTACCCATCAGCATCAGAGAGGGCAGAGGCATGCTGCCTTGCACCCTCATACATCTTGGCCGCAGCCATCTTTCAGACTTAGTGCATATCCCAAAATTCCGCAAGTGGCGCAGCGAAAGTCAAAGCACTGCTTTAACGCGTGACTTTCGCAAGCCCTAAGATTAATTTTGGGATATGCTCTTGCATTTTAGGATTTTTAGTTCAGGGCATGAGCCAAAGGAGGTTAATTTGATATGGTTTCTATTGACAAGCTTTCGAAATCATACGGCAAGCATTCGGTTATTTCCGAATCATCCGTTTCGTTCAAATCTTGTGGAATCTCATTTCTTATGGGGCAAAACGGTTCCGGAAAAACAAGCTTACTTAAATGCATTGCTGGATTGGAAGCTTATAAAGGCAGTATTACACTTGATGCAAGCCGCGACAAACTGCTAATAATTTGGGACGACAACCCTTTTTACAGAAACTTGTCTGGCATAGACAACCTTCGAATTCTCACAGGGTCTCCGGAGTTAAAAACATCCGAAATCCTCAAATCTGCAGACAAGATATTTACGTTGAAAAAGCTAAAGAAAAAAGTGAAAAGCTACTCCTATGGCGAAAAGAAAAAACTGTGCATCTTGCTGTCAAAACTGTATGACTTTAAAATACTTATCATGGACGAAGTAACAAACGGATTAGACATAGAAACAATGACGGTTTTAAAGAACTTTCTTGTTGAAAAGGCAAAGGTCTCTACCATCATCCTAACAGGCCATTACTTGGAATTCTATGATACGATTGTTGATGACATTTTTGTAATAAATAATCATATCATTAGCAAGTATTCAGGAAACCGCACTTCGCTTATGGAGGTTTACAATGAAAATTTTAAAATCGGCTAAGGTTGAAGCATATTACTTAGTAGCCTCAAAAAGCATCTTTCTATTTACTGGTCTATTGTTAAGCATATTTATAATAGTTTTGCTCCTAAGTTATAACTCCGCCCTAGAAGCTTATAATAGATACGAAAGAAATCTCGCAATGAATGACATAAATATGGATAGCGATGATTATCAACCAGCTGACGAGATCAACAATGTTATAGTTAATCCTCTGGCTTATAACAAACACGAATTCGGCTTATATAGCTTCTCGATATCTCCTGGTTATATAGTGGGTCTTTTCCTTGAATCCTTGTTATTGGTATCTCCATTTGTATTTTCTAGTCTTGGCGCCTTCATATTTTCATATGACCGCAATTGCAAAACAGAGAAATTCAAGGTAAGCTCCTCGTCCAAATTAAGGTTGTATTTATCAAAGCAAGTCACTTTGTCACTTTCTATCCTTTTCGTTTTGCTAGTATCCCTTATTGTATCATCTTTAGCTGGATCAAAATTTCACGATGCTTTGTCCGCGAAAATACCTATTGACATACCAGATATCGGCTTGCAATCTGTCAGCAATATCTTTCAAAAATTTGCGTTCGGATTAACGCTGGCTGTGTTTTTCGGAGAAGTCGGTTGCTTAATAGGTCAATTTACTGGAAATTGGTGGACATCCTTTGTGCTCGGCATCATGTTTTCTTTTGTTTTCCCTCATTCAGAAATTCCAGATATATACGCAAAAATTGATTTTCGTTTAGCTATCAGCAATATCGGCTTAAGAATATACGATTTCATTGGAGTTGTTTCATATAAAGATTACCATTTTCCCCTATCAAATTCAATACTATATTTTTCGCTGGTATTCGTAATAGTCGTTTTCCTCGGTGTTATTGTATCGTTGAAAAAAAGCGCTTATAATTATTAAATATCCGAAATGGCACCGGATAGCGTTTGCCCAATGTTCATGGGCAAATCGCCAAAATCCTGGCGAATGCTTCAACTAGTTTGCTCGGGCTTCTGCGAGCAAACACGCGGATTTTTCGGTGCCTCGGATATAATTTTGATTTATGCTCTAAAATAACATTTCGTATTTGATTTTGCTTGCGAGTGTCGCATCGGGCGCAAATCAGCATTAGAGAGGACAGAGTCATGCCGCCTTGCTCCCTCATACATGCTTTGCTCTTGGCCTCAGCCAACTTTCAGCCTTACAGCAAACATCGATCCTTTTCCTGGCTCGCTATTGACAGAAATAGTCCCTCCGCACATTTCCACCGCCCTGCGCGACAGCGCAAGCCCAAGCCCGTTTCCCTCGCTGGAATGGGACGTGTCTCCTTGATAAAACTTGTCAAAGATCCGTCGCATTGTCTCGATGTCCATGCCGCACCCTGTATCTGATACTGACACTGTTACAGCGCCATTGCCTGATGTCTGGGAAAGAGTGACAGTTCCCCCTGGCTCTGTGAACTTCAAGGCGTTTGACAGCAGGTTGTTCCAAACCATCTCCAAAAGGCTCTTGTCAGCAAAGACTATTGCTTTCTCTTCGATAGAGACGCCAAAGCCAATGTTCTTCTCTTCCCACATTCCCTCAAAGGACAGGGCGCATTCGGTTAGTTGGCGGCACAAGTCATATTTCTCAGCCAGCGGTTGAATTTTCTGGTTTTCCAGCTTGCTCAGCTTCAGTATGTTGGCAACCAGCGCGTTCAGCTTTTGCGCCGCTGATATGATAGTGTCCGTGTATTCCTTGCTCTGCCCTGCGCCCAACTTCTGCAAAGCCATGGCGTAGCTTTGGATCACGGCAAGCGGCGTCTTGATCTCGTGGGAAACGTTCGCCACAAAGTCATTGGTCAGAACTTCGATGCTCCCCAGCTCATCCACCATTTTGTTGAAGTCGTCAAACATGACCTCAACATAGTCCTTTTTGCCGTCCTTGCGAATCGGATCAATATGGATAGAAAAATTGCCTCCGGCGACCTTTCTCGACGCTTCGCTTAAGGCTTGCATCGGCTTGTCAAAGTTTCGCTTGCGCATGCTCCAAGTATACAGGCAGAAGATGGAGCTCATTAGCCCCCAGTACCCTATGTTGGCAAACATGAAGGAGACAGGCACTTGGCCCAGGTCGAAGTACTCTGACAATATCAAAGCTTGCCCTCCCGTGAGGCAGAGCATGACAAACCAGATGGCCAAGTACTCCACCCATGCGCGGCGCTTCACTGTTATGCGGCTGTCTGCGGTTTTGTTCATGTCAGCACCACCTTGTATCCAAGCCCTTGCACAGTCACTATCTTAAAGCCGTCGCAACCTGAAAATTTGGTTCGCAGCTTTGTGATATACACATCCACAGCTCTGAGCGTGGTTTCGCTGTTTATCCCCCAAAACTCATCAATGAGCTGCTGTCTGGAAAACGTCTTCTTCGGGTAAGACAGCAGCTTGAACAGGATGTTGAATTCCCTTACAGTTACAGGGACTTCCTCTCCGTCTACCGTAACTGAGCTTTCGTCTGCGTTCATCTCCAGGTTTCCAACCGCCAGCTTTTTCTCGTTTGTGATGTTGGCCCTCCGCAAAAGCGCCCCTACCCTAAGGACAAGCTCATCCATGTTTATTGGCTTGACCATGTAGTCATCAACCCCAAGCCTAAACCCCTTTTGCTTGGACGCGAAATCATCCCTTGCTGTAATAAACAGAATCGGGATCGCTTTGTTTAGCCTTCGCACTGTTTCCGCGAACTCAAAGCCGTCTATTCCAGGCATCATGATGTCGGAAATGATTAAGTCGTAAAGCGCGTTGTACATAAGGTCGTAAGCTTCCCTGGGGTTCAGGCATCCCTTCGCAGTGTATCCATTGCCGTTCATATACTCGCACACTATCTTGTTCAGCTTGATGTCGTCTTCAACGACGAGTATGTTTATCATGGAAAAACCCCCTTTGACTAAGTGCATATCCCAAAATTCCGTAATGGCACCGGAAAAATCCTGGCGAATGCTTCAACGCCGGATTTTTCCGGTGCCTCGGATAAATTTTGGGATATGCTCTTAGTCTCTTTCTCAAGAAGCGATGCGAAGAAGGGAATTCTCAAGGCGTATAGCGTCGAAAACCTCTCGACTCCCAACTCCTCTATAAATCTCCATCCTTTTTCGTATTCAAACATCGCCTGTTTGTCGTTATGCTCGCATTTTTGCGCAATATTCGCTAGTTTGTACTGAATATCCAGCATTAAGTCAGGAGATTCGGCTACACGAGGCAAAAGGGAGGTTCGGGCTTTCAAAAGCGCTTTTTTTGCCTTTTCGTAATTGTTATCTAAATCATACTCATACAATTGCGCTACTCCAATCAAATTTAGAGCATCATCACCCAAATCGTCTAGAACCTCGTCTGCAATGGCTATAACCTCATCTATTTTTCCTTGGCCCGCAAGAGACAACCCCATGAAAATTTTAGACGAGGCGCTCGTCCTCTTATTATCATAATGGAGATTCCGGCTTAAGTCGACAGCCTCTTTATCCAGTTTGGCGGCTTCTTCCTTTCTGCCGCTGTTACTGAGCGCTAGGGCTTTGGCAGCCACACATGTCGCTTTCACCTTATTGGCCATATCTTTATCGGCTACAAATTCTATAAGCTCGTCGGCTTTGGTAAACATCTCAATTGCAGCGTCAAATTTCGAGTCAATCAATAGCTGCGCTCCTTCTTCTATATAGCCGAATAACCTGTCTTCAACTTTCATGCTTCCACAACCCTTCAGGTATCATATGTATTCCAGGGAACGCAGGCATGGGTCTGGCGGCGTACCCTCATTAAAAGCATATCCCAAAATTCCGAAATGGCGCCGGAAAAATCCTGGCGAATGCTTCAACTAGTTTGCTCGGGCTCTGCGAGCAAACATCCGGATTTTTCCGGCGCCGATATGCTCTAAGTGCATATTCCAAAGCTCCTCCAGTGGCGATGGATAGCGTTTGCCCAATGTTAAAGGACAAACTGCCAAAGACATCGAGGTTTGTCTCGGGCTTTAACGAATATGTTTTTGGCATTCCTTTATCCTATTAGTAAAGTCATAGCTAAAGCTGTTTCTAGTTAAATCATTGCATGACTGCAAGCCCTTCAATGCAGACTGATACAATTCCAAAGCCAAATCGTATTCCTCGTTCATGAAATGGCAGTTTGCAATGTATCCTTCTCCTACAGCAACCATGGAATGCGCAAAATCGTCATTTATTTTTTTGATCACGCGAAGCGCTGGCTTGATAAGCCTTGCAGATTTCCGGGCACTTTCCTTTGTCTTGCCCAATTCAGCAATGGCGCACCCTGCAAGGCATTGAGCCTTGGCATTGCCAACCTCATCCAGCATATCTTTTGATAACTCAACGCACCGCAAAGCGCGTTCAATGGTGACAGTTTCGTCAAACGCTGCTGATTCCACGAACAATACCAAGTTAGTATCTACGTACATCGGTACAGCGGTGCTGTCAGCTTCGCCTTTATCAAGGCTCACTCCGGAAATTTTATTGCAACGGCGGATCCATATAGTTTCTTGCTCAAGAAACGCTGCGAATAAGGCAATTCTCGTGGCGGATTGCGTCTCAAACCTTTCGATTCCCATCTCCTCTATAAATCTCCATCCTTTTTCGCACTCAAACATCGCCTGTTTGTTGTTATGCTCGCATTTTTGCGCTATATTCGCTAGTTTGTGCTGAATATTCAGCATGATATCAGGAGATTCGGCTACGCGAGGCAAAAGGAAGGTTCGGGCTTTCAAAAGCGCTTTTTTTGCCTTCTCGTAATTGTTATCTAAATCATACTCATACAATTCCGCTACTCCAAGCAAATTTGGAACATCGTCACCCAAATCATCTAGAACCTCGTCTGCAACGGCTATGACCCCATCTATTTTTCCTGCGCTCGCAAGAGAGAGCGCCCTGAAAAGTTTAGACGTGACGCGCATCCTCTCATTAACATATTGGAGATTCCGCCTTAAGCCGATAGCCTCTTTATCCTCGTCTTTTCTGCCGCTGATATTGAGGTTACTGAGCGCGATGGATTTGCCCGCCTTACACATTTCTCTCATACCATTGATCATATCTGTATCGGCTACAAATTTTATAAGCTCGTCGGCTTTGGCAAACGTCTCAATTGAAGCGACAAATTTCGAGTCAACCAATAGCTGCCCTCCTTCTTCTATATAGCCTAATATCCTTTCTTCAACTTTCATGCTTCCACAACCCTTCAGGTATCATATGTATTTCAGGGAACGCTCGCACTCGTAAAATCAGGCAAGGCGGCGTACCCTCAATAAGTGGATATTCCAAAGATCCTCCAGTGGCGATGGATAGCGTCTGCCCAATGTTAAAGGACAAACCGCCAAAGGCATCGAGGTTTGTCTCGGGCTTTAACGAATATGTTTTTGGCACTCCTTTATCCTATTAGAAAAGACATGGCTAAAGCTTATCCTGGTTGGTTCAAGGCATGACTGCAAGCCCTTCAATGCAGACTGATACCATTCCAAAGCCAAATCGTATTCCTCGTTCATGAAATGGTAGTTTGCAATGTATCCTTCTCCTACAGTAACCACGGAATGCGAAAAATCGTCATTCATTTTTTTGATCACGCGAAGCGCTGGCTTGATAAGCCTAGCAGATTTCCGGGCGCTTTCCTTTGTCTTGCCCAATTCAGCAATGGTGCACCCTGCAAGGCATTGGGCCTTGGCAATCCAAATCTCATTCAGCAAATCTTTCGATATCTCAACGCACCGCAATGCGCGTTCAATGGTGACAGAATCGTTAAGCTCTGCTGTTCCCAAGAGTATAAACAAGTTGCCATCTACGTACTTCTGAACAGCTATGTGGTCAGCTTCGCCGTTATCTAGGCCCATTCCGAAAACTTCATTATAGCGGCAAATCCATTTCATATCTCCCTCAAGACCCGAAGCGAACAAGGGAATGGTTGCGGCAGATATCATCGAAAACTTTTCGATCCCCATCTTCTCTATATATTTCCATCCTTTTTCTAGTTCAAACATCGCCTTTTTGTTGCTATGTTCGTATTGTTGGGCTATCCTCGCTAGAAAAAACTGAATATTCGCCATGCTATCAGGAGCTTCGGCTACACGAGGCAAAAGCAAAGTTCGGGCTTTCAAAAGCGCTTTTTTTGCCTTCTCGTAATTGTTATCTAAATCACACTCATATAATTGCGCCACTGAAGTCAAATGCACTGCCGCTAAAACATCGTCATAACCCGAAACATCTTGGATCTCATCTGCAATAGCTATAGCTTCATTAATTTCTCCTGTTCTCGACAGAGATATAGCCAACGAAACTTTAGCCGCATTGCGCACGTTCTCATCTTCATACTGGATAGGGTGCCTTAAGGCGACAGCTTCTTTATACAATTCGACTGCCTCGTCCGTTCTGCCGATATTGTTGAATATGCGAGCTTTGCCCTCCCTGCACATTGCTCTTTGCAAATTGGCTTCAGTTTTATTGCCTAGCTTTTTCAAGAGCTCGTCGGCTTGGTCAAACTGCGCAAATGAATCGCCATAATTCGAGATGGACTCCAGCCGCAGTCCTTCTTGAATATAGTCGGATATCCTATCTTCGATTCTCATGTTTCCACAACCCTTCAGCCATACTAACGAGCGTTA
>JAISWZ010000448.1 GCA_031270945.1 Clostridiales bacterium
AATCAAAATCCAGAACTCAAAAAGTCACTAGTACAGAAATGCGAAGTTGTTAACTTGAGCTTGATTTCTTGCCTTTGTGCATGTTTCACAAATCGTTTTTCTTAAGTTGGCAACAGTGCCAATCGCGGATAACAGAAGCCAGGCTGCTTCTTGCCTTGCTTATATTAAATATAAAGTTCACATCTTGTGACACAGTTTTTATTAAGTTAGGAACAGCTTCATCCCATTCTTTTCTTATAGATTCAATCAAAGGCACTGCGTTTGAATAATATTCTTGCTTCCCTAGTATCAGAAAAACTTTTTCCAACAAATACTCTCTAGGGTTATTATCAAGTTGTTTCAAACTACTAACGAACCTTCTTTTTCGCTTATCCAGATCAACGAATTCGCCTTTGCCTACATAACGCCTATCGTACTCCTTTGCGTATTTGGGGAGATTCATATACCATTTGTTCATGGCGAGCAGAACAAATGCAAATCCATTATAAGATTTCTCACGATCAATTGCATATTCAGAAAAAACGTTTTCTAATTCTTTTAGGTAAGCAGCCTTATCATCATCCCAGTTTTCGAGAAGCACAGAGTATCCGACAGGCGATTCATTAATATCGTTTAGAAGGTCAGGGGTTATTTTGACTTCAGAATTCCCGTATTTCACAACAAGGGTTTGAGTGTCAAAACATAGAACAGCTGCTATGAAAATTGGTATTAATCCTCGTTTCAATCCTATGCCATACGTCGGCTTAGTAAGAATATCATACAATTCAGAGAACTGGCTTCCTCCTGCTTTATTTGCACCTAGAAAGAAATTGCGAATTTCGGATAGTGTGCCGCTTAGATTGTTATCCTTTGGATTAAGGTTTATTTTAGGTGAAGTCTCAACATTTTCAAGAATTCCAGTTTGAACAAGGACGCCTCGCATAAATGAGACTTCTTGGCTGGCACCCCCGAGTCCGAGGTTGGGAGCAAGGGATTTTGCGAGAAGCCCGGCCAGTAGCCTCGTTCTGCTGTTGAGGGCTTGTCCAGATAGCTGGTTTTTGTTAATGATTTCGTTATTAATAACTGGAGTTCTATAAAATTTAGTCTTGCAGATCTCTGATAGCTTTTCTGTAAGCTGGGATCTGCGGAATATAGAGCATTTTTCGCCATTATAATAGTACGAAACAGCTTTGCTCTCGGGATGCAGAAATCTATTTATATACTCAGTGAGTACTTCGGTCAAATCTTCTAGATAGATATCATACTCATCTTCGAGAAGTGCATCGTTTTTGACGCTCGCCCTCAATTTGCTGACTGCATCATATTCGAAAGCTATCTTCTCTATGTCGGAGTAGTCTTCAGGAATTACGAAGAGAACTCGATCAGCATTTAGCTTTTGACTGTTTAAAACAGCTGCTTTTAGTTTATTGATTTCAGAAATGTCTTTAGGAATTATAGCAAAAACAACTCCATCGGCGTTTATTTCAGATATGCAATTTTCCCAATCATTAACGCTAAAGAAATCCTGGCCATCTATAAAAGTGAAGTTGAAATAACGCGTAATTTCAACTTCTTCATTATAGCGAATAGGGTAAATGTAATTGTCAAACGCTGAACGATTTAAAATGTCCTTTACTCGTAACCCAGATCGGTTTCGCTCGATATAATTATAGATTTCACTTGGGATGTCAGCGCCAACAGTCTCTTTAAGTTTAAGGTAGTTATTGCTCCGCTTCAAATAAACAATACATTCGCGTTCAATAAGCACGGTTAAGGCATCATTAATGAGCTTCACATCGCTTACACTGTCGCGAAATGAATCTACAATGATGTCAATGATTGGAGGCAACTTCTCGAATTGTTCTACTAGGTATACAAGAGCTAGGGTTTTTAGAATCCTAGCTTCAAGAGAATTCTCATCAACCTTTTGAAGTACGCTTGTAGTGAGCTTGTATATTTTATGAGCCTCGCTTGTGTAAGGCTCTTTCCTTAGAAGCATCTCAAAGTAATCATATAGATAGTCAGGGGTAAGCAGAGCGAAACTATCTACTGACTGCTTTAGAAATGCCGAAAGAGTATGCCTGTCCTCCGAAGAGAGGAATGTAAATAAGGTTCGTTCATTTTGCGCTACCTTTTCTGAGAGACGCGGAAGTATGAAAGTAGATATTGGATGGAGTGGAAAGCATCCGTGCACAGCGTAATCGACTTCATCGCGGTTGTTAGCGTCGAGAAGTCTGTTGATTGTAAAGCGTAGTGCCAGATCTTCAAAGCGGTTTTTGTTTGAATACTTGAATTCGTTCCAAAACACAGGATCTTTCTTTATGACGTCCGAGATTATCTCATACATTTGAGCGTAGTTGTTGTGAAGGTTGATGTGTTTAAACCGTCCAGAAACGCCGCGCCATCCATCGACCTTATCCTTTGGAAGGCCTTCATCGATGTAATTGGCTATGTCTTTATGGCAAATAAGCAACAAATGCATTTGTTGTTCTCCACTTCGATCGCACTTTTCGGCGAAGTCTTGGAGAAGCTTGATATCACTTATAGAAGCATTTGAAATACTTGATTCTAAGTACTTGCTAAATTCGTCATAGACGACAATGATGCCGTTATATCCTTTTGACTTTATACTTGCAGTCACGCTTTCATATAAATCGACTATGTCAAATCCTAAAAAAGGATTAAACGAGCTTCCTGAAGTAAGTTTCGGATAGAGGATTTCAAAACGCTCATATGACGAAATGTCATACTCTTTCAAAGAAAGCATAAAATCGGATACGGAACAGGGCAGTTCCTTACCCAGAGCTATATAGGTCTCGGGATAAGATTTTTTCCATACCTCGATAGCCGTTATGGCTGCATGGAAATGCGTTTCAGGCATAACATCTGTCAAGCCTTCATCATTGAGAGTCAGTTGCAAGGCACTCAGAAATGATGAGGAAAGACTTACGTTGCTGCCGCGCACAACGATAGGCAACAGACGTTTGCCGCTGTTCATGTATTCGACAACGAATTCGTATAAAGAAGGGTTGTTCTTCCTCATCTTATCCAAAAGTGCAGAAAACAAGGATTTGTCTTTTCCGAAAAGCAAAGACAAAAGAACAAGCACTATATGAGACTTGCCTCTACCATAAGCACCAATAAGAATGCGGGCACGTGTCGTAGCGTTGGCGGCGGTTGATAGCAAGACATCCTCAATAATATCTAAACTCGATTGTGTAGGTATAAACCCGCGCATTTTGTCATTGTTATTCAAATCGTAAGCAATGTTGACAGCTGTCTGAAACCCTTTTGCCACGCTGATTTTATCTGATTGCATATTGTCACCCCGCAGCTCTACCTGTTAATAGAGCGGTAATATTCCTGGATGCATCCGTTGAAGGTAAGATCGGTTTCGATTAATATAACATCGAGTCCAGCTGTCCGAACAACTTTGATAAGTTTCAGGATCTCCAGCTTGTACAGTAATGTAGTCAGAGCGATAATATCAAGATTGAACACTTTTCCAGCGTTGCATTTGGCAGTTTGAATTTCAGAGATGCGAATTTCTTTATTGCCATTTGCTTGGTCAAGTATAACAGCAAGCAATATTAGCGGATGCAACATATCTTTCTTTGGCGAGCTTTTTTTGTAAACTTTATCTTTCTTGTTTACTATATCTATCAGCCCTAACTCGCCTAGGGGACAGTCAATATTGTCTTCTGGATCAAACCTTTTGGGATTGCTTTTTATGCGAGGAATATAGGTGTTAATGATGCAATTGTAGTCATCATCTATGGATCTTTCTGCTATTGTTTCATTGAGCTCACGAAGGTAATTCCCTGTTTGCGCCACGAAATCATCTCGAGTGAACTCGACACTCCGAAATTCGTTAAAAAAGAAGTACCAAGCAGTCGCTTCATCTTTGTTTATTGCTAGTTTGTAATGCAACAACCAAAGAGTGCCCAACTCTTCCATATATGGGTCGTTTTCTTGGATTAAGTGACCGAGTTGCGTAAGTTCTTGAATGCGCCGCCGCTCACCAGCTTCTTGAGCCAAGCCAACTGCTTGCATCCAGTAGCGGAGTGATTTTACCATGTTTGAACCGATGCCAAGCGTATCCATTGGATTGGCGTCACGGCTAATAAACACGGCAGGATCCTTTAGGATGTTTTTTACGCCTTTGCTTAGCCAACCTCTTCTAATGAAAAAGGTATCATGCGCCCTATATTTTACGCTCATGTTTTGGACTCAACGCTCCTTGTCTTTGTTTTAAGGTATTTATCCATAATGCATCCGCCCTCAAGGTATTTGGCAGTAACGCACATTTTGCATCGCTTGCATCTCTCGTCACTTATATGGTAAATTCCGCCGACTATTGAAATGGCCCTGAACCTACATAGGGACACGCATCTTAAACACTTGCGACAAGCGCTGTACTTCTTTATCTGGTAACCAATCATGCGCTGCAAGTCATCATGATTCGCAACATTCATGGCCTTTATTTTTACAGCATATTCAAAGCCGCTTTGCATGAAAGGTTGTATTGAGATAATCGGAACGTTTGTTTTTGTGTCAACAACTATGGTTTCGTTTATGAGCTTTCTTCCCAGTTCGGGAGCTATGCGCCCGAATGGAATAAATAACTCGATAAAGTTGTCGCTTAGCGGTTTGTTCAGTTGATAAACTTTTGCATTGTTCTCGGTGGTACAGTTAGTGAAGCGTAATTTTATATCGTTTGAAGCTGCAACCCCGTTGCCGCCTTGACGGGCTTTCCAAGCACCGGAATCAATGTATACCTCAGGATCAGGCTTGCCGATTCGCTTGGCAAATTTAATAAGAAAATCATGCCACTTAGTGTACTGTTCAGGCATGTATATTTTTGAGAGAAATTGAGATCTTGGACTATTGTTTGGGCAACACCAGCACCCTACTCGGTCATAGCCGATGCGGTATGCGTCATTGAAGTCGATGCCTTCGCCAAGTATGTAGAGCCAAACATCAAGATCCTTCCACAAGAAAATTGGGGAAGCAACTTTCTGCTTTTGGATTTTCACTGACTCGGCGCTGTCTTCTACGCGATTGTATCGGCTCCGGGTTTGAGATTCGCATTTGCGAATGCCGTAAAATGACAGGATGTTACTGTCTCCATATAGTTTGTTCAAAACTCTTGTTATCGGTCCTGTCTTGAACATGGAGCAACACCAGCGCATCATTCTAGCGGGAGCGCCAATATCTTCACAGACATCGTAAAAGTTTTGCTCATCATTGATTGCAGTCTTAAATATACATTTCGGATTGTTCTTGCGATACCTGGCGGCATATTCTATAGTCATAGGAAACTCAAGAGTTGTGTTGCCAAATATATGAACAAGGCCAGGATCGCCAAGTGCGCGTACAGTCAAATCGGCTGTTGCAGTTGAATCCTTTCCTCCAGAGAAAGATATCACAACGCTTTCATTTGGGTAGGAAGCAGATGTTTCTTTAATGAAGTTGTGAGCTTCATTAGCAATCTCTGAAAGTCTTCCTGAATTTGCTTTAATGAATAGCTCTATCTGAGAGTTAAAAACGTCATAACTGTTGCTGGAACCATACTGTTGGAGTTGCTCGCGAATGTGGTCAGCGTCGAGTTTGTCATACAATGTCGAAGCGATCGAGGTTACCTTGCCGTCTATATAGTATCGGTTATTTGACGCCCAAACACTAGAGTTAATATATGCCAAAGGAGAACCTTGGATGATTTCGAAGAGTAAGCGCTCTTCGGGAAACACAGGACGCAAGTCGGCGCACATGTACTCTGTGTGTCCCCCGCAAATGGGGCAGACATCTAGGCTGGCTGTTGAAGCATACTTATTTAAAGGAACTTTGCAAGTCGAGCACCAATGCACTTCTAGAGGGATATCACATTCGGTCTCTGATCCGCATAATTCGCATTTATCTTTAGCTGTTTCACGGCGGCAGTTTTTGCACCAACTCAAAGCTTGTCCCTCCTTCAAATGTTGTGTACGACTTTAAATTTTTCAAAACGATATGCTCCCTAGCGCCTGCGGTTCGATAAAAGTAGACTGAACTTTAGCGCGATGGTCTATCGCTTGAGGCTTTTAAAGTATACTCCTTAAATTTGAAGAAGTCAACCATATGTTTGCAAAAATCAAAAAATTTTTGCGGCTGGCAATAGAAATATATGGGATACGAGATCATATATAATCCTAAAGACATATTTTACATCCAAATGTTGGACGCAAGATCGATAATTAGCATTTCAAGATCGATAATTAGCATTTAATGTAGAGATTTTGGTAAACATAAATTTGCTTCGATTTAAAAGTTATTACACAAGAAGGGTTCTGATTCAGACATGAACTGGTTATGGTAATGTAAAAAAATTATTTGGTAATTGAAATTAGTGGATAAAACATATGGCTATTGTTTGATTAAATCACAAATTCCTCTTGGTAAATAAAATTCATCAACGAAATTTTATAGTATGATTCTGTCGTAAGAACTTCATCAATGCCCAAAAAAATACTGAAAGTTAGCTTGGTTTGTACTTATTCGGCTCTGATGTTGCGCCATAGGTATATCACCTTTATTTTAGCATTGAAGTATTCTGCTGTCAACAGAAATTTGGAAAAGATAATTTGAGATAAATTAGCAAATAGCCATTAAATGTAATATCCGAGATTATGAACTCCTAAAACCGTGAAATCAAGATTTTGATTGAAGTCGGTTTTGTCGGATGAATTTATATTTAAGCCCGAGCCAGCTCGATTATTTTGCTTATAGATTTTGTTCTTTGAGCGATATACTTGTTTTCAAAAAGAAAATCTCCTACCGTAGCAATATCCAAAGTGATGTCATCATCTAGTACTGCCTGTGCAAGGACGTGGTGATAAGACTCGAATCCTGCGGATTTTTTATAGATTGCTCCAACATTGCAACTATTTATGGCGAGGCATTCATAACTAAACAACTTGCTAAAACGCCTGCAAAAACTTTCTAGTAGAAACCAGTTCCAAGTATGGTTCTTAAGAAAGGGGAATGAAACAAAGCTACTGACTTCTTGCAAGGGTATGACGTCTTTTCGCATAAATAAAGATATTGCTCGGTCTGTAGCATCTATATCAAACTGTATTTCACTGTCAGCAACAAAAAGAGCGAAATTAATTCGAACCATATAGTTATCAGCGATTTCCAGAGCGTGATTGTGACAATTTTCAGAAAATTCGAGCTCTAATTGATGCAATTCTTCAAATGCAATGGTTTTTCTGGCCAAACAATAATCTTTAATGAAATTGTGAGCGTTAAATTTTCCTCCTTTTAAATAAACAATATTGCCGTCAATAGCATATTTATCGGGAAGATAATGCGATATGATTATGATTTTTAAAGACTTTCCTGTGAATTCTGGGTTGAGTTCTTCATTTGCAGTAACGCTAAACGACGACAAAGATATAAAACCATTATTGTCAATCGTGTGTTCAACTAAAGAACATATATGATGGCACTCTTTTTCATCGAATTTAACTTCCTTAATATGAATATATTTGTTGGTGCTAACCTGATATACGTGTCTGCTTTTAAATATCACACGTTCGATTTCTTTGGAGGGGATATATGGTAATTTGTTTGTCAAATAGCTTAATGTAACTGACTCATTATCATTAAAACAACGCATGATTTCTGTTTCGATAGTGATATGCTTTTCTGCTAGACAATAAGTTTTATGTATAATCCAATTATTAAATAATTTAGAAATCACAGATTTAAGATGTAACGGCGATGAAATTTCTAAATTTTGCATTATATCATAATTCTTATTATAAAAGATTTCGTAATACATCACTCGGACGCCATTGAGATAAGAACTATTGATTAATTCGGTAAGAGCAACAATGTTAGGTTCAGAGATTAAATAAAGCTTATCTTCATTACTGGCAGCCATGTTTTCTGAAAAGTTAGATGTTTCGAATTTAAATGGCAAAATTTCATCTCCTTACAAAGTGCGATTTAGAGGTACAAACGCAAGGATTTAAAGAACACGACTAAATATTCAAAATAAGTATGAGAGACAAGCTGAATCATAATCAGATTTTCATAGGGAAGATTCAATAATCTTGAGGAAGCTGTGAACTATATTTATGCTAAATTGTCTCGAATCATTGACAAGCACAAACAACGCCGATGAGTGCTCCGGCGTTGTTTGAGTGCCTTACGTTTATTGTTTAACTGGCAATGCAGAATCAAAGTGGCGTTATCTCTTAAGAATGGCGAGTAGGTAGCTTGAAAGCTTGCGGTGCGCACTACTAACTGCCCAGATGCGGCAAACTTATTAAACAGGGGTATTCCGCTTCATCAAACGCGCCAGTTCTATTATGTCATCAATTGATTTTGTTCTTTGAGCAATATACTTGTTCTCAAAAAGGAAATCTCCAACAGAAGCTTTATCCAAAGATATGTCATCGTCCAGTACCGCTTGCGCAAGAACATGGTGATAAGAATCGAACCCCGCTGACTTCTTGTAGATGGCGCCAACATTGCAGCTGTTTACGGCTAGGCATTCATAACGATATAACTTGCTAAAGTGGCGGCAATAGCTTTCAAGCAGAAACCAGTTCCACGCGTGGTCTTTTAATAAAGGGAACGCGTAAAAGCTGTTGACTTCTTGCAAGGGAATGACGTCTTTTCTCAT
>JAISWZ010000457.1 GCA_031270945.1 Clostridiales bacterium
GTTCCTGCCATTGTAGTAAGGACATGCTATGGCAAGGCTCGCGACATCCACAGATGCTGGCACTGGGTTTGCAGGGGATACGCCTTTGTCATCCAGGACGTTAGAGGCAGGTCGGACTCTGACGGGATACTTGAGCCGTTCCAGAACGAGAGAGATGACGCAAGCGACCTGTTTGACTGGATAGCCGCCCAGGAGTGGTCAGACGGCAACATCGGGATGTGGGGCGCCAGCTATCTGGGCTTTACAACCACTTCAGCCGCAACTTCTGGAAATCCGCATCTGAAGACCGCGATCAGCGAGGTAAACGTAGGATCTCCGTTTTACGACACGGCGAGACGGGGCGGTGCGATCTGCTCTTGGCCTCTGCTATGCTGGACGCTTGGCCAGTCAGTGAGCAACAGGACTGACTTTGACGTATTTGCGGGAAAGACCATAAGCATAGAAAAGGCGATAACCCATAGGCCTCTCACGGACATTCCTAGGGAGATGATAGGAGTTGCGTCAGGGCCTTGGGATCTGTGGGCCCAGCACTATCATTACGACGATTTCTGGAGGCATAGCGACAACACAGTTCACAGCGCAGACATTAAGATCCCTATGCTTATAGCGACAGGCTGGTATGACGGCGACGCCATGGGAGTGCAGGAAACCTGGCGCTTTCTAACAAAGAACGATACCCCTGGACGCCGGATCATACTTGGGCCTTGGCCGCATGGACTGAACTCGTTTAGGGACTGCAGAGATCTGGCCTTTGGAAACAACGCTGTGGACTATGACTTTGACACCCGCATAATCCGCTGGTTTGACCTGTACCTGAAGGGAATTCAAAACGGGGAAGACCAAAAGCCCAGAGCCAGGTACTATGTGGTCGGAGAAAACCAGTGGAGGGAGTCGGCTGACTGGAACCCGGTTGAAACCAAGCTTGTAAACCTTTACTTCGCATCTTCCGGACGCGCCAACTCCATGTTTGGAGACGGCAGGATCGTCTTTTCGCCAGAGGATACGACTGTCTTTGACGAATACGGGTATGACCCCAAGCTTCCGATCAGAGGGGATTTTGACCATGTAGATCCATACGTCTGCAACCCGATCCATATCCGCCATGACTGCCTTGTCTATGACACTGATCCTTTGGCGGAAGATGCAGCAATGGCTGGCTGCGTATACGCGGAGTTCTACGCCTCATCAAGCGCCCCCGACACAGATTTTATTGTTCGCGTAACAGATGTGGACGAGACAGGCACCGCCAGAAAGATCTCAGACAACATCATACGGGCTGAATTTAGGAACGGCTTTGACAAGCCATCTTTGCTGGAGCCGGGTAAGATAGAAAAGTATGAGATGGAAATGTACTTCAACAGCTATGTCTTCAGGGCAGGGCACAAAATCAGGATTGACGTGACTTCTTCCAATGAGTGCGAGTTTTTCCCAAACACCAACACAGGGATTGATCCTTACAAGGATCCTGAGCCTGTGATAGCTAAAAACCGCATATACCACGGGAAAGATTATCCGTCGCATGTGAAGCTGCCGGTGCTGTACGGATTGCAATGACATATAGGCCATCCAGCCCGCGCTTGCGCGGGCTGGATGGCCAGAACTTAAGATCTTAAAAACCCCCGGGCGATGCCCGGGGGTTTTTAGGTCAATATATATTTCAAATGCTTTTTCTTTAAGATCCTTTGCGCTCTCTCTAGGTCAAGTACGCCGCCAGTGGTGGGAACAGCAGCAAAAAGAGAAGTATGTTTATGGACGTGACGTTAAGCGCCAGCCTCTTCTCCTCCACGGCGTCCTCTTTTATAAGGACTGCGCCTACAAAGAAGGGTGGAAGCATGAACATGGCGTAAATCGATACCCTGAATATGCTGTCAAGCCCTGGCCAGAGGGCGTCAACCAGCATACTGAATAAAAAGGCTGAAACGAGGAGCAAGGCAAGTCTGCCTATTGCCACAGCCAGGGGCTTTTTAAGGTTTCTTGCGTCAATCTTCATTTCGCAGCCTATCACCAGGCACATCATTGGAGTTGTAAGCCCGCCCAGAAGCCCGGCAGTCTCAAGCAGCATGTTGAACATGGAGATGTTTTTCAGGAATCCTGCCGCTCCGGTCACATTCAGGAGCACTCCTGACGTGGAAGCCCAGACGTAGGGGTTCTTCAAGAATGACATCACCAGTTCCCCGGCCTTTTGGCGCTTGCCGCTATTAAGGGCTTTCATGTACGACACGAATATGAGGGCAAAGAATATGGTCTGCCCCATGTCCATCAGCACTATTGGAAATATGTTGTCCTGGCCGAACATCACAGCTATGACGCCATAGCCTATCATCCCGTTCTCAAAGCTCGTGAACAAGGCGGGGAAGTATGGGTTGTTGACTTTAAGGAGCTTTTTTATCCCCATGCCGGCGAAGAGCAGGAGCCCGGTGATCACAAAAACCATCACTGGCATCAGCATGTATTCAAGCTTGAAATCCATTTCAAGCAGCGACAGGAAAATGACAATGGGCAAAGTAAGATCAATCGCAGTCTTCTTGAATCCAGCCGATGTTTCCAGGCTGAGAAACCCAAAAGCCCTGAGCGCCGCTCCCAGCCCTATCATGACTATCACTGGCAAAATCTTTAGCGCAATTTCCAGTTGCATAAACATCCCTGCCCAAGTCGAAAAAATAGAGCTCAGTTTTGATTATACAATGTCCAGCAGAAAGTGTCAATTATGATTTCCCGCTCTATCTTGGAGAGATAAAATAATTACATTTTTGCTAAGATAATTGGTCGTTTTGAATGGAGATCCGTAGATTAAATTTAGCAAATGTTTTCGCTCTAAAGCGCAGAATATGGCGCATTCCTAGCTTTCAAATATCGCCTCAAGCCTTACAACCGCCCAATCCGGCATATAGACATCAACAAATCCGGCCTTGACAGTCCTGGTTTCAAGCTCTTCCATGTTCCAGAGATCAAAGAGGGTCATCTTATAGCGCTCATGCATGTCGGTTGTGAAGAAGCTGAAGCCGCCCCGCTTATCCGGGGTTCTGAAAAACATCAAGAAGAAGTCGGAGCCCTTTGCCAGGCACAGGCCATTGCTTTCATGCATCATTGAAATTTCGGGATCCGTCTCGGTGAAGGGGCAGGTATCTATGATGGACTTGAAGAACGAGAGCCTGGGGGCGCTTTTGCCTACCATTTTGCCGCCATAAGCCCAGAAGATATCCCGCTTGTTCCCGTCAACGATGTATGATTCGCCGTGGCTGGCGTAGCCTCCTGCCATGACGGCATTCAGGTGCCTAAGGGTTTCCTCTTCAGGCGTTCTGTCGCCCCAGGCGTTGCCGGCTATATTTCCTTCATAGCCATACTCGTCTGCGATGGCTGGCTTGCCGTAGCGCCTTTTCGCTTCCAATGTAAGGGTATAGGTATTGCCGTTTTGGAACGCTGTATGGGAAAGCCAATCATAGTCCGCCACGCGCCCTACAGTGAAGTTGTGCATGGATATCGGGTGCCCGTAGGGATCAGAGGCTTTGAGCGCTC
>JAISWZ010000509.1 GCA_031270945.1 Clostridiales bacterium
GAATTCCTATGATAAAAATGAAAATTTTTGACCGGCTCTAAATAGGCTGATATCAAATTTTAAATTTGTTGAATTGACGGGCTTTTTAAAAAATGGGGGGGAGGGGTCTGAATAGTTACTCGAAAGATGAATGCTAGACTGGGTAAGAGCCAAGAAGCTAAAACGCGGTATAAGTAAATCGGGTTTCCGCTTTTCAATACTGGAAGAGAAAATATTCCAGCGAAAAGCGGTGCGGGCGAACTAAGGTGGCTTGGGTTTTGAAAGTTGAACGATATGCCGGATAAAATCCCAGAGGTTAAATCACAGTTCAAGTAAATCGGGTTTCTGCCTTTCAATGCTGGAAGAGAAAATCTTCCAGCGAAAAGCGGTGCGGGCAAAATAAGGTAGCTTAGGTTTTGAAAGTTGAACGATATGCCGGATAAGATCCCAGAAGCTAAATCACGGTTTTATCAAATCGGGTTTCCGCACTTCAATGCTGGAAGAGAATCTTCCAGTGAAAAGCGGTGCGGGCAAACTAAGGTAGCTTGGGTTTCGAAAGATGAATGCTAGACTGGGTAAGAGCCAAGAATCTAAATCACAGTTCAAGTAAATCGGGTTTCCGCCTTTCAATGCTGGAAGAGAATCTTCCAGCGAAAAGCGGTGCGGGCAAACTAAGGTAGCTTGGGTTTTGAAAGTTGAACGATATGCCGTATAAGATCCAAGAAGCTAAATCCCGGTTTAAGCAAATCGGGTTTCCGCTTTTCAATGCTGGAAGAGAATCTTCCAGCGAAAAGCGGTGCGGGCGAACTCAGGTATAGGTCTCCTGGTTTGTTGATGCAAAGCCACAGGCCTTGATTTTGCTAATCATAACATGGATTGTTAAGCATACAGAGATTAAAATCAAGCGCTGCTTTTTGCGGGACGCGATTATACTGGTCGGTCCAAGTTCGCCTTGTATGCAAAAGCTGACGGATATCTCGTTCTTTTCGCCACTTCCGTTAGTCTCATTGTCACTTGGCGGCTTTAGGTCAGGGTTATAGCGCTTTCCCGCCGTTGAAGCCAGCATAAACCCCGCAAGTGCCCAGAGGCGCACTAAAGGCCAAGCCTCCTGCGGAGGCTTGGCCTTTATGCTTTAACTATGCGGGCATATTCAAAACCCTCAAATGTTCCAAATGAACATTTGAGGGTAGGCTTGTGATTTTCTTGTTGAACATTCAGTGCACTGATATGCTCGTCTCCAACATTTCCATGGCTTTTTATTCCGTCGGGCTGGCGCGGGATAGCGTTTGCCCTTGTGCAAATGCTGCCCCGCGCCTTTTTTGAATTTGAATTTTGCGCTTTGCTATCGGCATGCAAAACCGAAATATGCTACAAGTTCAAGTCCTTCAAATTTGCCCTTGCCTCAGACACTCCCTGATCTGCCGCCATTTTAAACCATTTGGCCGCCTCGTGTAGGTTTCTCTTAACCCCCAGGCCATCTCTGTACATGATTCCAAGGGAGTTTTGCGCTTCGCTTTGCCCGTTAAGAGCGGCCTTTTCGAACCATTTGGCCGCTTTGACATAGTCTTGGGGAACCGCTTTCCCTGTTAGATACAAAAGACCAAGTTGATTCTGGCTATCAATGCCGCCATTCTCAGCAGACTTTAAAGTCCACTTGAGTCCTTCGGCTTCGTTCTTCTTGACTCCATGCCCGTTTAAATATATGTTGCCTAAATATCTTTGCGCCGCTTCCAAATCTTGCTCTGCGGCCTTAAGGAACCATTTGATTGCTTCAGGGATATTCTCCGGGACGCCTCTTGCATCATAGTACATTCTTCCGTAATTGTATTGCGCTCGCGCAAACCCTTGCTCAGCGGCCATTAAGAACCATTTTAGCGCTTCCTTGCTGTTTTCCTCGAAGCCCTCTCCAGAGTCAATCAATGCGCCAATCCTGTTTTGCGCGGAAGCGTCCCCTTGGAGAGCGGCCCTCATGAACCACTTTACCGCTTCTCCTAAGTTTTCCTCTATGCCAACCCCATTTATCGCCATTGAGCCATACAGGTCTTGGCTCACGGCATAGCCCTGTTCTGCGGATCTTAAGAGCCACTTAGCCGCTTCAGCCGGATTTTTATCTACTCCTTCACCGTTAAGCAACATCAGGCCAGCCTTATATTGGCTGATGTCATTGCCTTGCTCTGCAGCCATGAGGTACCAGCGAAAAGCCTCACTCATATTTTTTTCAGATCGCGGGCCCATTTCATGGTAAGCGCCCATGTAGATTTGGGACGTCAAATTGCCCTGATTAGCAGATTCTTTGAGCCATCTAGCGGCTTCACGGTCACTTTTCTTTGCGCCAAGCCCATTGACGTACATTTGGCCAAGGCAAAACTGAGCGGGCTCATACCCTATCCGAGAAGCCATTTGCAGCCACGCAAGCGCCTGAGGCAGGTTTCTTTTCAATTCATCTCCGTCTCGCAAGATCAAGCCCAGTTGGTATTGAGCTGGAGCATTGCCTTGATCAGAAGCCATAATGTACCAGCGGATAGCTTTGACAAAGTTCTTGGGAACTCCTGAGCCGTTTTGATAGCACTGGGCCAAGTTGAACTGGGATAGGGGATTGCCTTGCTCAGCCGCGCTTTTAAAGCATTCGACCGCTTTAGCGAGATTTTGCGGAACTCCCAGCCCATCGCGATACATGACACCAAGATTGTCTTGCGCATAGTCATATCCTTGTTCAGCCGCCTTCGAAAACCAAGACGCCGCAAGAGACAGATCTTTTCTTGTCCCCAGCCCGTCGCGATACATTGCGCCCAGGCTGTTTTGCCCAGGGGCATAGCCTTGATCCGCAGCTTTTTTGTACCATCTGACGGATTCTTCTGCGCGCTTGCCTTCATAGTTGAATCCCAGCTCGACCTGAGCTTCCGGATCGCCATTTTCAGCTTTCTCTAGAAGCCCTGCAGGTTTTTTGCCTTCCGCAAGGGGTTCTTTTCTCTCCAAACCCAGTACATACGCATAACAGGAAGTTATGAAATTTGCTTTGTTTTGCGCAATGCCTTCGTCTTTAAGAAGATTCGATATCAATTCCTGGAAAAGATCGGTGCTGCTTGATCTTCTGGTTCCGTTGAGTTCAAAAAACCGCTTCCCTATGCTTTGTTCAGTTAGGACTGATTTTATCTCCTTGCATTCATTTGAATTAATAGTGGCGAGCGCAGCAACCAGGTTCGAAAAAGTCTTCGTCCTAATTCCGCCTATTCCATGAACGTCAACAAAGTCTTGAAGCAATTGCATTTCTTTGGATTCAGCGAGAAACGCTTTGCCGCAGAATGGGCAATTGTCATAGGCCTTGCCGTACGAGTCTGACTTGCTTGATTTATTGCGGCATTTTGGGCACGTTACTTTCATTGCAACACTCCTAATCATAGTTTGAGCGCTTGCCATCAAGAGCGCTTCTCGAGGAAAGGCTATTGCATAAGACAGGCTGGCAGGGGATTTGCAGATGGAGCATATTGCCTTTCTCTACAAGCCCAGTACAAACGCATAACAGGAAGTTATGAAATTTGCTTTGTCTTGCGCAATGCCTTCGTCTTTAAGAAGACTCGATATCAATTCCTGGAAAAGCTCGCTGTTGATTGAACTTCTGGTTAGTTTGATTTCATAAAACCGCTTGAATATGCTTTGTTCAGTTATGACTGATTTTATCTGCTTGCGTTCATCTGGATCATTAGAGGCGAGTTCAGGAACCAGATCCGAAAAAAAATTCCACTAATTGCCTCCAGTCCATAATAGTCAACAAATTCTTGAAGCGAGCATATTCCTTTGGCTTCAGCGAGAAACGACTTGCCGCAGAATGGGCAATTGTCATAGGCCTTGCCGTTCAAGTCTGACTTGCTTGATTTATTGCGGCATTTTGGGCACATTACTTTCATTGCAACACTCCTAATCATAGTTTGAGCGCTCGCCATAAAGAGCGCTTATCGAGAAAAGGCTACTGCATAAGACAGGCTGGCACGGGATTTGCAGATGGGGCAAAAGCCTTTCCTGCGCCATAGCTTTTTCACTTTTGACTATTATATCACAGCAGTTCCATTATCTCAAATTTCTCGCTCTGGCGCGCATGATCGACCTCTTAAATCTTATCCTTGCCAGGATTGACGCTATCGACTTGAGCAGGTTAACTTGCGGGGTTGTCGTTGACGTGGCTAAACACAAAGGACACTTTTGTTCTTTGCTAAAGCAGGAAGAGGAATCGCTCGTATTGAAAGCGGCGAGGGTGAACTGAACAGAACGCCATGAAGACATATAGCGGTAAAGGGTTACTGAGGCTGTAATTGCCCGTAGCCAAACGCCTCATCCATTACTGTGCATTGCTATAGTTAGAAGTGAAATCTCTCTTGTTGTTAGCAGTGCGGGTGAGCTGCGAAAGGTGCTGTTTAGGCTTGCTTGGTGTCTGATGCTAGACGGCCAGCAGAGTCCTTTGCGTAATCCCAAAGATGGCATGATAAACATCCTGTTGAAAGCGGTGCGGTCGAACTGAAAACGCCTTTGCATTGACGTCCCTCTTTTATAATGTTATAATGGAGATAAAAGAAGTGATAAAATGTCCTATATATAGACAGAAAGTTGGAAAATATACATACATCGTAAAAGCGCTTTCGATATGGGATAAGCTCAAAGGAAGAAGTGTAAGAAAGGTTATTGAAAGGATTGGCACGATAGACCCTGATACGGGAGAAACGTACTACACTGACAAATACATTGAAGAATTAAGAAAAGAAGGACGGCCGACAGAAAATCTTAAGTCATGGGAAGATGCTCGAAGATTAAAGAAATACACTACAGCCCAAAGATGTCCAGATAAAAATCCTGTTGAAAGCGAAGCTGGCAAACTGAAAAAACGCAATTAAGCAGTATACGCTTTTTAGGGCTGCTACGGCTATGCCGACCAAACGCTGAGTCCAACGCTGAAATCCAAAGGTTGCTCAGATGAAAATCCTGTTGAAAGCGGTGCGGGCGAACTGACTTGATTGGCAATAGGTTTGCAAATCTTTACTATTCTCATCTGTTACATAGATTGTTAAGCATACAGAAATTAAAAACAGGCGCTGCTTTGGGCGAGGGACGGGGTTCGCAAGGTTTGCCATGCCCGGGAGCGTCCAAGCTTTACGAATCAAGCCGCACTCCATCCGGCCGTTTTAGCCAAAAGCAGCAAATTCCATGGTAAAAAGTGAAATGCCAAAAAGGACAAGGCGATTAGCCTTGCCCCTTTTTTGCGTAGGGAAATATGACAAACGAGAGTGTCGAAACATGACAAATAATGAAAAACGAAGTTAATGCATATTATCCCATATAATCCTCTTGACTACTATTGACGGAATTTGACGCATTACGATAAGCTTATAATGCTCCCCAAAAACAGCAAAATTATGTATTTGACTTTTGGCGTGAGCGCTACTCTAGAGATAGAAGCCAAGCGGGTGATCCCGCTAATGATAAGAAAATTCTAAATCAGACCGTTATTAGTGCAGGTGGCAACACATGCTGAAAAAAGGAGGATAAATTATTTTGGCGTATTTTCTTAGGGAGGAACTGTCATGAACAGGTTCACCGGCAAGGTTTGCCCGTTCTGCAAAACCGCGATAGACGCATATGAAGAAGCGGTGGCGTGTCCCGCTTGCGGCATACCCCATCATAAGGACTGCTGGGAAGAAAACGGGGGATGCGCAACCTTTGGATGCTCTGAACAGCATTATGATCCGCAAAGCGCAAACATAGTGTGCAGCACATGCGGCACGCCTCTCATCTACGGCAAGAAGTTCTGCCCCAAATGCGGGAGGTATGACTT
>JAISWZ010000695.1 GCA_031270945.1 Clostridiales bacterium
CTTGCTTTCTGAAGCCAGAGGCTTTGCTTAAAGCATCCGCAAATGCTTTTCAATCGCCTTTACTTTATTCAATTTCTTTCTTTTATACCAATGAAACAAGGAGGCTTTGGATGAGAGGAATGCTCGCACCCCTGCTTTGCGCCTTGCTGATAGCGCTTGCCGCTTGTGGCGGAGGCGATAAAAATATCGTTGTACCCAGCTCATCTCCTAACGCAATCACTGCAGACAGCCCCGTTACGACTGACTCTAATGCGACAGATAACCCAGTAGCGCCTGACCCTGCATCAGCAGACAGCTCAAGCAATGAACAAGACGCTCTAAGCGCAGAGCGTTGGTTTGGCACTTACGTCGATAAGAACAACAGTAGGCTCACCATTTCCGCCTTCGAATCACCTAAGTCTTTTCAATTTGAAATCATGAGCAACAACAGGCTAGTCTTGAGCACCTTTCTGGAGATGACTGACTCACACACAGCAAAGGATGCATTTTTTCAATTTAGCTTTACCGAATTAGAAGAGGGCGACTCGCTTGAACTCGTGATATTAACAGAGTTCGGAGAAGGATTAGCCGGAACATATATAAAAGACGATTCTGGCAAAGTCTCGTTTACTTTCAACTTCGGGCTCTTCGAAACCAAGGATATGCCTGCTCTCAGTGTGAACTCGATTTATTACTTGGATGGAAATCCCAACAACCCGTGGATCAGATTTACTGATATCGGGGTTTTGTCTGCCTTCATCGACAACACCGACTTGTTTGGCAAATATGAGATCGATGGAAAAACCATCACCATATCAGGTGACGCTGCAATCCCGGATAGGCTAAGTTCAGTAAACATCAGCTATCTTTCAGATTCAACGGGCCGCGTCTACGCATTCAAGAATGTCGACAGCACCGAAATAGCAACTAATACAAAGTATTATCAGAACGCCGATCCAGATTCAGCTTACCTTATCTTTTACGATGACGGAAATGCTGAAATAAAAACGCCATATACAGACAAGATTTATTACAGCTTTACCGCGTCCGAAAATTATGTGAGTCTTACTGACGTTGATGTTAGCTTTACGATTATTAATACATATTTGATAGAATACGATGGCTACATTTTCGTCAGAAAACCATAAACTATAAACACGATCATCTAAAATCCAGAGACTTTCATCAATTTTCTTAACCTTAACCCGTTGGTAAGCCAAGAGTCAAACGATTTTTGGCATTTATCCAGAATAATTTGCTTATGCCGATGTTCTAGCCAATATTCTCGCGCTAAAATAAAGCGCAAGCCTCTCGTCGCGAGAGGCTTGCGCTTGTTCTCAAGATTTCATGATTTCAAGACATTCACAGTTCCTGCATCTGAAACGAACACGCCGCCAGCCCAAACCCAACTGCGGAGCAAGTTCCTATTGAAGCATACGCCACGCTTGCAACAACATCCCCATTTGGCATATTGAGCAGCATCACCGCGAACCACGGCACTATGCTTCCCATCATCCCATGAGTGAGCAGTCCTGCAAATCCAGCCGAGGACATAAGGAAAGCGGCTAAAAGCGACAGGTAAAACATTTTTCTTTGCATCACAGCAATCCAAGCGATTGGCGACATTGCGCAAAAGTAGAGAATTCCGGTTTTCAGGATCATTGCGGTTATTGTGCCCCAGCTTTCTAAAAGGGTTTCCACGTCGAATACCAGTGTAATCCTCACACTCACGATCACCCAGAATCCAAATGTTATCAATAAGTACCAGATTAGCCATACGGCCAGCTTTGCGCCTAAAAACGTCATTCTTGCAACCGGTGCCGTCAAAGAGTTAATGATCGTCTGGTCGGCATACTCTTTCTGGATCAAGAAGGTGATAACGAAACTGCTTAAGATGGGATACAAGAAAAACTGGCACAAGAATTGAAGCCTGTAAACCCAGCCTATTGCGTCCGCCTCCACATTGACAACCAGAATGGCGGGCAGCGTTAATGCGATTGCGCTGCAAAGAAAAAGCAGCCTATTGCCCTTAAGCTTCATTTGTTCAGCAACTATTGCCCTAAGCAATGCCGACACCTCCAGTGATCCTCTTGAAATAGTCTTCGAGGTTGGCCCTGTGAGCTATCAGCTCTGAAACCTCTACCCCGGCTTCAACCAAGACCCTGTTTATGTCAGAAACACTGCGCCGACTCCCGTATATCCTCAAAGCATTCTCTGACACTACTTCAAAGTTCTGGCCAACGCTCTTTTCCAATACTCTCGCTGCCAATGAAACGTCTGAAACCTCAACGCTTACATACTTTTCGTTTCGCTTGTTCAGCTCGGCAATTGAGCTTTCCTCCAGCAGAACCCCTTCATGTATAATGCCCACGTCATCAGCCATCAGCGCTATTTCTGAAAGTATATGGCTTGAGATCAATATTGTCTTGCCGTAGCTGCCACTCAATTTCCTTAAGTATGCCCTAACCTCAGCAATGCCTATTGGGTCAAGCCCGTTTGTAGGCTCGTCCAGTATCAAGAGCTCTGGGTCGTTCAGTATTGCGTTAGCTATGCCAAGCCTTTGCTTCATGCCCAGTGAATACGCGGCAAACTTCTTCTTGTCGTTATACGGCAGGTTGACCTTTTCCAGCGCCTCCTTAACAGCATCTTTCTTGATCATCCCCCGAAGCTTGGCGAACACCTTCAAGTTTTCAGTTCCCGTCAGATTTGGGTAAAACCCTGGCACCTCAACTATCGACCCGATGCGAGGGTAAATCTCCTTCTGGTTTCCAACAAGCTTCTTGCCAAACATCTGAATCTCTCCAGCGGTAGGGGAAGCCAGGCCCAGCATCATCTTCATGATCGTTGTCTTGCCTGCCCCATTCCTGCCCAAAAGCCCGTAAATCCTGCCAGTTTTCACATGAATGCTTGCCCTGTTTATAGCAGTCTGCCTTCCATACCTCTTGCTCAACATATTGGTTTCGATTGCAAGGTCCATGCATATCACCCCTTATTGGCCCATTTTAGGACGCTCTCAAGGTTGCTCAGCAACCCTGGGCATGCAACCATTATAGCCCCGCAACCTTGCCATAACCTTGCCGAGATCTTGCGTGTATCATGTTTCTAATCCCTGCTTTGCGAAAGGCAGCCATAGCGTAAACTTTGACCAGGATCCCAATTCGCTCTCTGCAGAAATCCTGCCTCCGTGGGCTTTTGCGAGCTCGCTGGCAATGGACAGCCCCAACCCGTTGCCTCTCTTGCTTCTGGCAGTGTCGCACTTGTATAAGCGGTCAAATATAAAAGGCAAATCCCTTTCAGGTATCCCTGCTCCATTGTCAGTCACGCTCAGGCCTATCATCTGCCCGGAGGAAAACAGCTCAACTTTCATTTTCCCAGCATTGCTGTGCGTGAACACATTTTGGATCATGTTGTTTAAGATCCGCCTATACGCGCTGGAGTCCAAGGATACTCTAACCTCTTCCTCAAACATGCAAATCTCGTACTCCATCCCTGCGCCTTCTATCTGGGGTATCCAGTCAGCCACGATCTCACGGGTCAGCTCGCAAATGTCCACAGGGAAGAAGTTGAAGATCCGCTCCCCGGACTCCAACTTGAGCCATTCGAATAGGGTGTCTACATACTCTTTAAGATCCAAGGCCTTCGAAAGTGAGCGCTGCAAATATTCCTCCTTTTCTCCGCCCTGAACCACTCCGTCATTGACAGCCCCCAGGTATCCTATCAGAGACGCCATTGGTGTCCTCAAGTCATGGGACAGGCTTGTCATAAGCTGCCGGTACGCCCTTTCCGACTGCTTATGGCTTGCGCTCTCTTCTTTCAAGCGAATAACAATCTCGTTTACCTTGTAGCAAATTTTTGAGATCCCGGAATTGTCGCAAACTATTCTCCTATCCAGGTTCCCGTTTGAAATGTCATCCAGCACAGCAATCGCCCGCTTAACTTGCGCCCTAACTTTGGCAATCCAAGCCAGAAGCAAAATGACCGCTATGGCCAAAACAGCTGAGATCATTCTAAGCCTCCTGGTTATACCGATAGCCAACCCCGCGTATTGTCTGAATGTAAAAAGGCTTGTCTGGATCCGGCTCAATCTTTTTTCGAATCTTGCTTATAAATGACATTATGTTGCTGTCGTCAAACGCGTACTCATCTTCCCATACCCTGTTGTATATCTGCTGCTTCGTAAATACCCGGCCTTTGTTTGACGCAAGAAAATGCAAAAGGTCAAACTCCTTTCCTGTAAGCTCGACCCTATTTCCCATGACGGTCACTTCTCTCCTGTCTCCGTCGATAACCATTCCATTTGCAACTATCGTATTGGCCCCTTTCGTTTCGCTCTTGTTCAGCTTGGTATACCGACGTATCAAAGACTCAACCCGAGCCAAAAACTCATTCATGCTAAAAGGCTTCGTCAAGTAATCGTCCGCCCCGCATTTCAACCCCCTGATCTTGTCAGCCTCATCATTCTTAGCGGTAAGCATCAAAACCGGAACCGCGCTTGTCTTTCGTATCTCATCCAACACGCTGAACCCGTCAATGTCAGGAAGCATGATATCCAAAACCACCAACTGATATTCATTTTCAGCAACGCTATTTATCCCGCTGGCTCCAGAGTAAGAAAACCTGGCGAAATACCCTGCCCTTTCCATGTATTTCGCTATAATCGAGCATAGCTCCTTGTCATCGTCAATAACTAGCACAGTGTTCATGAAACGCGCCCCTTATCTAATTGCTTACGCTGACGAGCGACCAAATATTGAATTTCTTAACGTTCCCACCTCAGAGCATATCTCAGGTCTTTTTGCACTCAGAAGCCAGCCGGACCGCTCCCGCCAACGATAAGAACATTCTAAATCATACCGCTTGTACGTATATCTTGTTATAACGCCAATATATTGTCAAGGAAATTTTGATTGCGAGACATGTCCTAAAACAGCAACCGCATATAAATTAGTTGACAAGCGTGTAAATTATAAATTGCGAACTTGCCACGCTTGCCCGATTCAGGCATGCGTGGCAGTATATATGCATATAAAGTCTTTTGTGTCTAATATAAATTGAATCGCTTGACTCGCGCCAGGCTTATTAAAGCCCGATCTAACATCGTTCTTCATTTCATTGCTTTCGCATCTGCCTATGAGCATCGGGCAAACGTTATCCCACGCCTATTTAGTAATTATTGGTTATTCCCTGACGCCTTCCAGGTTTGAGCTCTCTTTTGTTAATCGATTTCACAGGCCCGCTGGCCCAACCCTGCTAGTTCGCAACCCTCAAGAACAGCCCGCTCTTCCACTTGCGCTTCGGCTCGTCTTTAT
>JAISWZ010000046.1 GCA_031270945.1 Clostridiales bacterium
TGATTTAGCCATGGCAAAACCCCTTCCTTGATTTTGAGCTTTTGCTGGCTTATACAGTTCTTCTATATTGTACATTTATCGATCAGAAAAAGCAACAATATTTTTTCGACATCCAGAATCGGATCAAAAAAATACAGTATTACATGAACGTTTTTCATGTATAAAGTTTAGCTATAACATTATCGTTTTTATGGCAACCTCATTTTCGGATATATTTGATTGAATATAGAAATACAAACTAATTTAGTCAATCAACAGGCCGAACCCGCATATATTTGACATTTCCCGACCTTTATGGTTTTTTCCTGACTGGAATGAGCTTTCCCTTCACTTTTAAGTGCATGGCGGTAAAATCTGTGAATGTTATTTTGCTATCAAAGGATATGTTGCAGCTCCACTAGAAGTAACATAGCAATTAAATCAGCAAGCATACATATTTAGTACCAAATATAGATATTTCCACTCATTCTACTGTCGCTATTGATTTATGGAGTTCGATGCCTTAAGCTAATAAGGCGTTTCAAACAGGCTTGCGCAGGCCACAAAAGAATAGGATTTCCGAAGGAGCAAGAGCATGAAGCAAGTCTTGGCCTTTTTGATTATTCTACTGATTATGTGCGCGAATCCGGGATGCGCCGGGGTTGAAAATTCGCAAAGCTTGCCTAACACGACTGTCGATCAATCAGTTCCTGACCTGGAGGTCTGGTGCGCGAACATTGGATTTCTGGAAGTGAAGAAGGGCGGGCCGACTTACCAGTTCTACAAAGACCTCACGGGAATTGGCCTTTGGCAGCCTTACGTGGAGTGGAATGACGGCGTGACTTACAAAGAGCAGCTGAACCTTCGCATCTCCGCTGGGGAAGCGCCTGACGCATTTTTAACCATAAACGGGATGGAAACGGAACTCGTGAAAAACGGGGCATTGCTGGACTTGACGGATTTGCTGCCTGAAAAGGCGCCTCATCTTTGGAACCTGATACCACAGGAAGTGTGGGACATAGTTCGTTCTTACGATCCGTCAGGGGAAGGCCGGATATACATGGTTCCACAGATCCGCAACTACACGCTAACTGGCGGGATGATACGGCAAGACTGGCTTGACAAGTTGGGGCTTTCAATGCCGACTAATCAGGCGGAATTCCACGATGTCATGCTGGCGTTCAAGGAACGGGATCCAAACGGAAACGGGATAGCTGATGAGATCCCCATAAGTGGAAGGGCAGAAGCGAAGTACCTGGACATATTGTTTTCAATGTACGGCGTTTCACTAACCGGGAACGTGCCTTTGTGGGACATTTATGACGGTGAGCTGACCTACGCCGGGGTTACTCAGAACATGAGAGACGCGTTGGAATACGTGAGCGGCTTGTACAGCGAGGGGTTGATCGACCCGGAATGCCTGCTCAACGATCTGGATGCTTGGAAAGAGAAGCTGGCGTCAGATCTATGCGGAACATATTACCACTGGGTGCAGGCGTCCCATGAATATGCCTTGGATACATGCAATACCACCGGAGCTCAGCCTGACTGGGTGGTTATGCCTCCTATCAGCGCACCTGGGTACGAGGGCTTTTATCCAATAAAAAAAGTGCAGACCGCTTTTCTTGTCGCGTCTGCTACAGCTGATCAAGACAAAATTGACTTGGTTATGAAGTTTTTGGACGCGTTTGGAAACACAGATCTATGGGACGCGTACCAGTTCGGGGTTGAGGGAATGCACCACGACGTGGTGGACGGCAAGAAAGTCCTTCGCCCAAATGACTACGCGACACAGGAAAACCGGATAATCAGGGCATATGAAGACGTGACCACAATTGAAGAAGTAGAAAAGTTCCTAAATGGCATCAAGTCAGATGAAACCGCTTGGGCCATTGATCAGTCTATAAAGAATCTCAAGGAAAACCAGAAGCACGGGAAATCCGTAGCTGGTGACGGCTTGCCCAACGGAGTGTACGACGGATATCCTGACATTCTAAACAGGACGCATTTTGTTGAGTACGCATCGAAGATAATTACTGGGGAGTACCCGATTGAGAAGTTCGATGAATTTGTAGAGCGCTGGCATACTTCAGGCGGGGATGAAGTGACAAAGGCCGCCCGCCAGTGGTTTGCGCTGATGGAGAAATAGGGGTTAGTCAAAGCCTTGATTTTAGGGCCTTGATGGAGTTTTTACGGCAGAATCATTAATATGTATATATCCCAATTTAGGAGAGCTTAGCATGTCGCTTTACATCGGAACCAACTACCACCCTCACGACTGGCCCTCCTACCGTTGGGCCACGGACGTGAAAATTGTAAAAGACGCCGGCTTCAACATGGTGCGGCTTGGGCATCTTTGCTGGGACAGCTATGAGCCGGCAGATGGCAACTTCACTTTCGAATGGTTTGACATTGTAATGAACCTTTTCCTGGATGCCGGGATAAAGGTGATTCTAGATGTCGCTACCCGCCCGGCCCCCAGATGGGTGCACATAAGGTGCCCAGGATGCGATATCTATGGATCCTCGAACACAAGACAGGATAGCCTGACCCGCTACATGGAGGATGTTGATGACCCAGCGTACCAGCGCTACGCGTTCCGCTTTGCCAGGCAATTGGCTGAAAGGTACAAGGACCACCCGTCTTTGTTTGCCTTCGCGCTTGACAATGAGCTGGGAAGCGGATACCCCTCTTACTCCCCAGCGGCGACTGCAAGGTTTCGGGTTTGGCTTCAAAACAAGTATGGCAACATCCAGGATCTAAACCAAGCCTGGCAGACTCAGCGGTGGAGCAGACGGGTCAACAGCTTTGAAGAGATCACTTTGCAGGAGAACAGCATATCCCAAGGGATGCCTTCAGCATGGCTGGACATGAGGCGCTTCTTCTCAGACGGGATCGGCAACTTTCTCCTAAAGCTGTCAGCCGAAGTCCGATCCGCCGCGCCGGGGGTTCCCCAGACTACGAACCACTACTCGGATCACAAGTTTGGGTTTGATTTTGGAAAGTTCGCGGGATCATTGAACGTAAACCCAGGGGTTGCCCATTACCCTGAATACCTTCCCGGCGACAGCGACAGGCTAAAAGGGGCTTCCTTCTATCAGATGCACAGGCTGTGGGAGTATTCTGGCCCCATGTGGATACTTGAGTTCCAAAGCGGAACAGGCAACAACCCTCAAGGACCTTACGGCCTTGACCGCATGCATGCCTTTGTCTTCCTGCTCTACAGAACCCAGATGGTTTTAGGCTGGACTTGGAGAACAATGCTTGCAGGCGAAGAGCAGTTCTTGTACGGGATTCTGGGGCATGACGGGATTCCAACCCAGAACTACCAGGAGTACAAAGCTTTGGCCGCCGACTTCAAAAAGCTGGAGCAATACGCTCTCCCCTATCTGCCAAACCCGCAGATCGCAATCGCTTACAACTATGAAAACAAAATGGTGGCGTTCCGCCAACCCAGGCAGTTCGACAACAAGGACTACACCGACAAAGTGAGAGAGGCCCTTGTTTTCTTGGACATAAAGAATTACGACTACAATGTCGTGGATATCAGGAACATCCAGAACAGCTACAAGGTTTTAATCGTTCCAGCTTACTACCTTATGGAAGAAAAAGCGGCTGAAAACTTGAGAAACTTTGTTAGCCAGGGCGGAACACTCGTCATGACCGGCTTCTCTTCCATGCTTGACAAAACAAACGCAGCTTTCTCAACATCAAGGCCAGGACTCTTGGATGACGTCTTTGGGATCAGAGTCGCGACCTTCACAAGGACAAACGTGGACTGGAACCATGAAGATATTGTCATTGCGAGAAACGGAGCGAGCGTTAAGTCTGGCTCTGCCTTTTATGAAACGTTGGAGCTGAAGTCCGCTTCAAGCTACGCCCAGTTCCAGGGCAAAAACCTTTGCGCCGTTTCCGTCAACACCTTTGGTGCGGGCAAAGCTTATTACATTGCCGTAGATTCAGACAACCCAACGTTTAGCTTCCTTTTGCCAGAGATCTTGTCAGCCGCTGGCATCGAAACCCCATTTTCCGTTCCTGATGGCGTTCGGGCAAGGAAGCTGGCTGCAGGCCAGCACTTCTTTGTCAACACCAACGACAAAGCCGTGACGATAACGCTTCCTGAAAACGGAACTGGAGTCTTGACTGGAAAGAGCTATTCTGGTACGTTGACGTTGCCGCCGTTTGAGGCGGAGCTGATCGTGAGCTAAGATTTTTTGTTTTGTTATTTATATTTTGTTTTTATTTTATTTTTTTATTTTTTTATTTTTTTATTGTTTATATTTGTTTTTATTTTTATATTTATTTTATTCTTAATTAATCAAAAACAAAGGGGCAAAACCATTGCGAAAGCTCTTCCAAAGAATGAAGATAAACAGGCTTTTAATTGTCAGCTATTCCCTGACCGCCATGCTGCCGCTTCTGTCCGCTTGCCTGGTGATATACCTGATATCGGCAAAGAGCCTGGAAGAGTCTACGCTGGATTTTGCCGAGCTGTTCAATTCGCAGGTGGTAGCAAACATTGATTCCTTTTACAATGACTACGACCAGCTTACAAAGTCTGTACTCGTGGACAGCGAGGCCATCTCTAACCTGAGGATGCAAAACGGCTTAACCATAACGGAAAAGGTTGACCAGCAGCTGGAGCTAAGGCGGATCATGATGCGGCTTGTCACTGTAAAGCCTGAGATCATCAGCGTTTGCATCCTGACAGATGAAGGGCGGCTTTTCAGCTCTGGCATCACTGGAGAAAACCTGTCCGCAAGCGCTCTATCCGAAGAACCCTGGATAAACGGGTTTCGTGATCAAACCGATCGAACCCTTGACATAGCTGCCATCCATGTAAGGGCGTATAGCGATAGGCAGCAAGATCGGCTGGTTTTAAGCGTGATGCGCAGGATCCTGGACAAGTCTGGGGTTCCCGTAGGGATTCTGGCGATAGACCTGGATCCCGACGCGTTGGTAAAGCTAAGCGACCACTTTCTCTTGGCCAGAAACCAGTACAACATCAAAATCAGCGTAACAAATGACAAGAACGAATTGGCGTATGACTCTGATGTGGCCAGCGGACAGATCACGTGGCAAAGCGCAAGAGGATCCGCCAACAATTTGCTATACGAGAAAAAGCCTTCTGACTACGTGCTGCTGACCAGCCGCTCCGAGCCGGGCGGGCTTAACGTGAACGCTGTCATACCCAAGAGCAAGCTTTTGCTTAAGATTAATCGGGTAGGCGGCGCAACGATTATGTCTCTTTCTTTCGCTCTGCTTGTGGTCATACTGATCTCTACGACAATAAGCCGCTTTATCACCAAGCTAGTTCGAAGCTTGGAGTCCAGCATGAAGAAAGTTGAAAACGGCGAGTACCTTCAGATGCCGCTTGTCGAAGGCGGAAACGAGATCGTAAGCCTTGCCGCCAGCTACAACAGGATGGCAGGGAAGATCAAGACTTTAGTTGAAGAAGTCCTGGTTGCCCAGATAAAGCAAAAGGACGCGCAGCTTCTGGCGCTCCAGCTTCAGATAAACCCCCACATGCTTTACAACACCTTGGAATCAATACGGATGAAGGCGATCATGTCGGACGAGGACGAGATAGCCGACATGGTGAAGATACTGGCCAGAATGTTCCGGCTTGCCTTAAACAGCAAGACTGGCTTGCACAAAGTGAAAGACGAGCTGGAATACGCAAAGAACTACTTGAGGCTGCAAAACATCAGGAAAAAGGATGCATTTGCTCTAACCGCTGACATTGACCCTGCAATTCTTGACTACGACATAATCATCCTAATTTTCCAGCCGCTGATTGAAAACAGCATCAAGCACTCCTTGCCCAAATGCAGAGCGCTCCATATCCTCATACGAGGATGTGTCGCAAATGGCGATATGCTTCTGTGTGTGGAAGACGACGGAACAGGCATGACTGAAGAAAAAGTCGCCCAGGTAAACCAAACGCTCCTGTCGCCTGAAAATGACAACAGCATTGGCTTGAGCAACATAGCCCGAAGGATTCGCATGCTTTGCGGAGACCAGTACTATATCAGGATCCAGAAAAGCGGCCCTTCAGGCACCTTGATCGAAATCAGGCTGCCCTTAAGCGAAAATATTTGCGATTCAGGCAAAAGGGGATTGTGAAGTGAGCTACTCAGTAGTTGTCGTAGAGGATGAGCCGGATATAGCAAATGGCTTGAAAAAGCTGGTTGAGCGTTTGTCTCCAGAATGCAAGGTTGTCGGCGTCGCCCATGACGGGGAAGAAGGCATGCAGAAGATCCAATATTTTAATGCGGATATTGTTTTAACGGACATTCGCATGCCTGGCATGGATGGCATCGAAATGATCAAGCGGCTTAAAAGCCTGGGGTGCAACGCCCAGTTTGTGATTCTCACAGGTTACGCAGAGTTTTCTTACGCGAGAAGCGCAGTCAGGCTTGGCGTATGCGACTACCTCACAAAGCCGATAGAAGAGGACGAGCTCAGTTTCATACTTCACAAGATAGGATCCAGTTTGGAAGATAGCCACAGAAGCATGTCGCACATTGAAAGCCTTGAGGGCAAGATCGAGATTTACTCCAAGAGCATAAGGGAATATGAGCTCAAGAGCTTTCTGGAGTCGGATGAAACCGACCAAAAACTTATATTGTCAGAGATCAAGCGCTTCGGCTTTCCCATGGACGCATCCTACGGATGCGCCATGGTGGAATTTGCAGAATCCGAAAGCGATCTCTCAAGCGTTTTAGACCTAAGCCAAAACTATTGGCTTTTCCCTTGCCAGAAAAACACCACCGCTGTATTTGTCGCGTTTGACTCAGAACCAAACTGGGAGGGTTTCTGGCAATCCATCCACCAAACCCTTAAAGACAAGGCATGCATTGGCCTGTCCGAGATCCACCAGAGCGCGGCCAAGCTCCGCGAAGCCTACCTGGAAGCCCGGCATGCCCTTAACTATAAAGTGATCAGGGGATCCGCCCTTATCAGCTACTCAGACGTCAAGCAATTCAGAGGGGTTGGCGTCACTGTTTCGCCCTCCAACCTCAAGCGCCTGGAAGAGTGCATGGATGCCATGGACAACGATGAGCTGGCTATTGTCATCAACTCCATCTTCAAGGAGCTAAGCCAGATGACAGACCTTAGCCTAACTGATCTCCAGCTTGTCAGCCTCGACCTGATCCTAGCAGGGGTAAGAAAGATCCCCTGCCTGAGGATGCAACTAAACTCATTCCTGGGAAAGAACATCCTGTCCCTTGATTCAATCGCAAACTTTCAGACCATGGACGAGCTCAGCAACTGGATCATAAGCATCCT
>JAISWZ010000106.1 GCA_031270945.1 Clostridiales bacterium
CTTTGAAAGGCGGTGCCGCCATGCCCAGCTACTATGAGCCCCTGTCCCTAAGCAAGCACATCAAAGTCAACGTCTCTTACGATACCGCCTTGAAATGCTGCGACGCGCATTGGCACAGCGAGATAGAAATAGTCGCGCCGATGCAGGAGGGATATGAGCTGTCTGTCAACTTCTCTTCCCGAATCCTTGGCGAGGAAGACATAGGGATGATATTTCCTGGAGAGATCCACTCAACAAGGTCAAACGGGCAAAGCAAGGCGCTGGTGCTTCAGTTTTCCCCTTCGATAGTCAAGACTGTCTATGAGATCGGACAGAGGTGGAGCGTGTTCACGGCCAGGCGGTTCATAACTGAGCGCGAGGAGCCTGGACTTCCAGCTTTATTGCTGCCATATCTTCGAGAGATGACAGCTTTGCGGGCAACCCAGCCCGCTTTCAAGGAAGCCGATTACTACTCCCTGCTTCTTCGGTTTTTCTCTACCCTTGGCAGGTACAGGATCGAAAAGGAAGAGCTTGAGCCACAGGAGCAGTCTTTTAGCAACTATACGGAGAAGATGGCCGAGGCTTGCTCATACATCGAGGAAAACATCGCTCGCCAAATTTCCCTGGAGGAAGCGGCCAGGTTCGCTGGATTCTCAAAGTTCCATTTTTCTAGGCTTTTCAAGAAATTTACCGGAATGACATTCTCTGAGTACATCGCTGACGCCAGGCTTAAGAAAGTGGAGCTTCTGCTGGCTGACGAGAGCGCAAAGATTGCTGATATTGCTTTGGAATCAGGATTTGGAAGCTTGAGCGCTTTCAACAGGGTTTTCAAGAAGAGAAAAGGCGTCTCGCCTAATGAGTTTCGGAGGCTTCGAGATTAGCAATGGCGCGAGCGGGCAATTGAGAGCTGGGTTCGCGCGCGTCTGCCTCTGCAGCTCCTGAAGCCAAAAACCCTGCCACTGGAGACAGCCCTGTCTCGCCATATCCAGCCATTCTTGGATTAGCCGCACTTGTTGGGCTAATCGCTCCTATCGTAAAGAGGAAGCTTTCAAAGGCTTAAGCGCATAGTTCCATAAGCTGGCAAAAAAAGCAAAGCCCAGGACAGGTGTCCTGGGCTTTTGATATTCCCAACTTTTTGCATTTTTTCGCGGAACGCGTTAATATTATGCATGCCGCGCTAACGAAGACTACCATCCTATCTATCCTATGTCCATCATCTGCATACACATGCTTTTCCATAGATAAAGCCTCTTTCGAGGAAATCTTTTTAGAGCCGCAAACGGCTGTCATTCTGACGAGCCAGCTCGATAAGAATAATGCTGACTATTTTTATCAAACCTCTTTCGAGGAAAGCTTTTAAGCAATGTTCTTTCAGTGCCCGCCTATCTCGCAAAGATCTTTCATGAACTATTTACTTCAAATCTCTTGCGAAACATGCTTTTGAGCAACCCCAACCGCTCTAGCCTTTAAGCGCCAGAAACTTTTATTAGAGCGCATCCCAAATTTAGGTTTGGAAACATCCGCAGGTTTGCTCGTTGAAGCCCGAGACAAACACCGTTGACGTCTTCACAGGATTTTCCACGCCTCATAAGGCATCTTAGGATATGCGTTCATTATAGCGCTTTAAAAAAGATAATGCAAGTGTTTTTCGCAACTTTTTGATCGTTTACTCACTAGGAGAGCTAAGCGTATTGAGTTGCATATTGTTTGCGCCATACGCGTCGCCCATCAAATTACAATTCCAGCCGCCCGAGGTTAAACGTTTAACTTGCCGATGCGGCTTAAGCTATAATCCCATGTCCCGTTCTATCACTTAAAGGGGAGGGGTATACCATGTTTCCCTCCCCGCTTGTTCTGTTTTTAATGTAAATCCCGCTACATTCTGCTTTTCAAGCCCGATGACGAAACGCCAAGCGTATAGTCAGGCTCAATGACCTCTCCGCCCCAAGACTCCATCAGCCCTATGGCCTTCGCCCGGACTTCAGCAAGAGGCCCCTCTCTCCAGTCAGTGCCGTGAACCATGTAGTCAGGCTTGTGCTTAAGAAGGTTTGGCCCGTAATCGCGCGTTTCCTGCGGAACCACAAAATCCACGCCCTTTATGCTGCCGATTACCGTCTTGCGCTGATCGTATCCCATCAAAGGAGGCTTTTTGTACTCGCTTATGGCTTCGTCTGTGAATAGCCCTACTATGACCTTGCCGTAGCGGGCAGCAATGTTTATGATGTTTATATGCCCGGGGTGGACAATGTCCGCCGCCATCGGGACATAGACCGTTTTGTCGTCCAGGAAGCCGAAAGCCTTCAGCCTCTCCCGCACAAGCCTGTCTGAGCCTGTTTCCGGATTGGACTGGGCAAGCTCAGGCATTATCGGCTCGGACGCCTTGGGGCAATGGTGGACGCAGCCGTCGCAGATCAAGCCGTCCATCTTGTCGTCAATGAACGCCTGGCGCACCTTCTTCATGCTCTCTCCGTACCAGCCGTCCTTGAGGCTCGTCTTGTTGAGATCCGCGACAACAAGCATGTTCTCGTAGTCGGCGTTCTCGATTGACAGGTACCCCTCCCATGTGACGCTGATCGCGTCGAAGGGCAGGTTGCAGCGCCTGTACGTCTCCTTGTCGGACCGGCACTTCAGGAGAGTCTCAATCTCCGGCATATAGCCGCCCTGGTTGTACACCTTCTTGAAGACTATCTCATCGCAGTATGGCTTGAAGACACGGAACCAATCGTCCTTCATGTCCTCTGTGTACCGCGTCAGTATGCCTGTTACAAATATCTTGTACCGCTTTCCGCTTTCCTCGCGGTATTCCCACAAGTGCTTGAGGTTGCCAAGAACCCTTTCGAAGTCGTTGTGCCCATGGATGAACTCGTACATCCTTGTGGTGGGCGCGTTTATCGAAAACTTGATGGAGTCAAGCCCTGCGCCGATCACTGCCCGGATTCGCTCCGGCGTTGCAAGGGCGCCGTTCGTCGTCAAGTAGACGTACTCATACCCGATGTCCTTGGCCAGCTTGATATAGTCCGGCAGCTCCTTGACAAGGAACGGCTCGCCTGTGGCGTAAAATCCGACCTCGCGCGTCCCCAGCTCGTACGCTTCCCGAAGCACACGGTCAACTGTCTCAGGTTTTATGAAGCCTACTTTCCTGGCCATTTTCCGATGAGCGCAAAAGATGCAGTCGTGGTTGCACGCGTTCGACGTCTCTATAAGAAAGTTGGTGCGAGGGAAAGGCGGCTCTAGCGTGTAAAGGTCGTCTCTCTCCGTCTTTTTAAGGTCTACTCGCTCCTGAAGATTCATGAGGATTCTCCTGTTCTGGTATAAGCGTTATATGTACAGCATGTTGCCCTGCTTCACCACCGCTTGTTTTTCACGCAGTTAAAGCAGACTCGCCTTCTGCTTATTAGTATTATTTTCAGTTTTTGCGATTATATTCTCTAGGTGCATACCCCAAAATTATATCCGAGACACCGGAAAAATCCGGGTGTTTGCTCGAAGAAGCCCGAGCAAACTAGTTGAAGCATTCGCCAGGATTTTTCCGGTGCCATTTCGGAATTTTGGGATATGCACTAAGTGCAAAAAACAAATGAATATTCTTGGATTTTCCTTTATTCGAAACATGTCGAAACGCGCTTTTAAGCGATCCCACCCTCTGGTTATGAGCATATCACATTAAAATGGTCACTGCAAGCGTTATTCCAACTTTGTGAGCTTCAGTGCTAGAACTCTTAGTTGCGTTTCAACGCTTAAGTTTACGGCATATGCTTGCGAGTCGCGAGATGATTGAAAAGCGCCGTTCTTTTCACTCACTGGCATAGCTCAGCGGCCGTCATATCCGGCCCGTCCGAAGTTAAACGTTTAACTTGCCCATGCGGCTCATTTTTCCTGCAGCGTCCTATCACCCCTGCCTTCATTCTGCTATTGACTTCTGCTCCCACAGCAGTACAATTATCCCAATTATCCCTATCGCCCATCAAAGGAGGACACGCCATGAAAGCTGCCAGATGGCTAAAGTGGGACAACACAGTCATAGGAACAATCGACGGGGCAAACTTCGTTCAATTTGCCGTCCCCAAGGCCAACCCTTCAGCAGCGCTTGAGCGCATGGTTGCCATATACACTCAAAACAAAGGATTTTGGACGCCTCAAGAGTTTTCGGCCTTTCTTTTCGAGCGGATAGTCAGCCCCTCCAGGCGAGACATTGAGAAGATCTTGTTTCGGCTGGGTTTGGTGGAGTATGACGCATTTCAGATAGGAGAGCTGACTCGCGCCATAAACGCAAAGGATCTCTTCTGGTTGGCCAAAAGCGAGGACGAAAAGCTGTCGGATGCGCAGTCTGAGGCTTTCAAATCCATATTTTCAAGCAGGATTGACCTGCCCTCTGACCTGAACTCTCCTGAAGGATGCAACATAAAGCGCTATGGCGTTTACCAGGGGCAATACGGGATTTACAAGAGGCGGCTTAGCCCGCTTACCACTGATGTCGAGTCAGAAACAGCTGTCTATCTCTTGGCGCAAAGGCTGGGCATACCCTGCTGCCCAGCCTTTCGAACAAGCAAAGATTATGTATTTTCGGCTTTTCTCTATGACTATCCCCATGAGCACATAGTCCCGTTTCACCGCTTATCCCATGACAGCACATACAACGGGCTGGTTACTGCCCGGCCTCAATTCAGGGACGATCTTGCCCGCATGATCCTGCTTGACTTCATAACGAGGCAAGACGACAGGCATTTGCTGAACTTCGCCGCAAAAGTGGACGCAACGGGCGAAAGCTTCTATCCGCTCTATGACAACGGAAGAAGCCTGTTCTATGAAGACAGTGAAGAGCTGGTGGATCAGGCGATAGCTGACCCTGCGCTATACGCCACTTCCTTTGGAAACGCAGGCACTTATTGGGACTATGCGCAGGAGATCGCATTGGAATCTGAAGGGCTTCCTGCCCTGGCTCTTGACCTGCCGCGAAACGAGATCGAGGGGATTCTCGAATCATCAGGCTTTTCCGGCTATCGTCTGCGTGGCGCGACAGTCTGGATTGAAAAGGCGCTGAGGATGATCAAAGAGCTATGCCGGTAAGTGAAAAGAGCTAATAGCAAGCATAAGGGCATATCCCAATTTCAGGATATGCCTTCAAGGCCAACCCCGAACCTCTTTCATGGCGCCTCCTACAGCTCTAGCGACTTGGGCTTAGCCCCGCTCTCCTTGCCTATTTCCTCCAGCAGGTATGCTGCAAGCTCTGCATTTCCCTTTTTCGCAGCGTTTTCCAAAAGCTGATTTAAGTGAAAAACTTTTATCAAGCCCGCTTCAATAAAAATCCGGATAGTCTCAATATCTTCTTCCTTGCCTTTAAATAATTCCCAAAAGTGGTTTCTAACATACGTCCTGTATTTCTTTTCCATTTTACTAGGCAAATCTACAGGCCAGAAAACCCTATAAGCCGCCATATGCGCCTTGCTATTCGCTGAGCTGGCATACTGATAGAGCCTGTCGTAACTATCGTAAATTATCCCATGACTGCCAATTTAGGTGCAGTCATACCAGGGCTCATCGAAGACAAACCTGTAAAGCTCCTTGTCGTCTCGGAATACGCGAATAGCTACCCAACTTCTTAAACCAACGCCATACTCCAGCCAACCCAAAAGGTTTGAGTCTAGCGCAACCATGCTTTCCTGCAATTCCACCTCGCGTACGTACATCAAGTAAAGCGATCTAGAGCCTATGTACTTGAGCGACTTGGGAAACTTCATCTTTGCCTCTTTCATAAGACTAAGTCCGCAATCAGATCCAATGTATTCCACAGTGTCAGGAAGCTCGGCTCTTGTTGCGCATCCATAGAACGCGCGATCTTCTATTCTTTCAAGCTTGCAGCTCCCAAAATCAATCTCATCGATGCGGGCAGACTGGAAAGCTTCCTCTTCAATGACTTTTAGCGTTGATGGCATGATAAGCTTGCGGCAGGAAAAATTCCTCATCACTCCAGCGCATATTCGCACAACGCCTTCCGGCACAACAACATCAATTAACTTCTTGCGCAATTTATTGTCCTTCGCTATCAATCGCCCATCATCTGATATAACGAAAGTCACGCCGCTCATGCAAATTTCCATGGTTCATCACCTGCTTTTTAACATTCTGGCAAAGCCAATTTTAGGCTATATGTGCGTACGGGTTCCTACAGCTTCAGCGACTTGGACTTTGACCCGCTCTTTCGTATTTCCTCCACCAGGTATGCTACAAGCTCGGTATTATTCTTTTTCGAAGCGTTCTCCAAAAGCTGCTTCAAGCGAAATGGGGTTAACAGTCCCGCGTTGCAAAAAAGCCTGATGGACTCTATGTCTTCCTCCTTGCCCTGGATCAATCCCGAGAAGTTGTGCTTGACATAGGTCCTGTACTTCTTCTCAATCTCCTCAGGCAAGTCCGTGGGCCACACAAGCCTATAAGCTGCCATAAGCGCCTTGCAATGCATGGAACTGGTGTCATCAAAGTGGAGGTCGTAATGGTCATAGATAATCCCTTGAGGTCCCATGTAGTTGTATTCGTTCGTATCAACTCGCCAGCGCTCGTTATGGACAAACCTGTAAAGTTCCTTGCCGTCTCGGAACACCCGCAAAACAACCCAATCTTTGTAAGGAATTTGAAAATCAAGCCAAAAGACAAGGTTTGAATCCAGCCTTATCATGCCTTCCTGCACTTCGACCTCGTATACGTCATCCAAGTTAATCGATGTTGTGCTAATGTACTTGAGCGCCTTAGGCAGCTTTATCTTATTCTCTTTCGCAATCCTAAGGTCGCATTCAGATCCAATGTATTCCACCGTGTCTGGAAGCTCGGTTTTTGTTACGCATCTCTCGAACGCGCCGTCTTCTATTCTTTCGAGCTTGCAGTCTTTAAAATCAACGTTGTTGATAAAGGCGTCTTTGAAAGCGTAGCGTTCTATGACCTTTAGCGTCGATGGCATGACCAGCGTGATGCAGCCGAAATTTCTCATCGCATATTGGCCTATGCGCACAACGCTTTCTGGCACAGCAACGAATCTCACCCAACCCAAATCCCTGTCGCACTTCTTCAAAACCCCTTCTTTTGAGACAGTAAACCTCACAAAGATCGTGTCGTTTGACACGGGGCATCACCTTCTTTCCTATGCTGACAAGCGCTCAAAAGCGAAATTTTCTTTTGTTGCCCGCCTTTGAAGCCAGGCTGGCGGCTTAGGCCGATCCGCCACCCCTACATCTTTAGCGACTTGGACTTTGACCCGCTCTTCTTTTGTATTGCCTCAACCAGGTATGCCGCAAGTTCGACATTTTGCGTTGCCGTTGCGATTTCCAAAAGCTCCTTCAAGCGAAATACGGTTACCAGTCCCGCGTTATTAAACAGCCGTATGTTCTCAATGTCTCTTTCCTCGCCCTGGAGCAAGTTCCAGATGTTGGCCCTGACATAGAGCCTGTACTTCTTCTCAATCTCCTCAGGCAAATCCGTGGGCCACACAAGCCTATAAGCTGCCATAAGCACCTTGCAATGCAAGGAGTAGGTATCCTCAAAGTGGAGATCGTACTGGTCATAGAGCATCCCTTGAGGGCCGATGTAGTTGCACTCGCTCTTATCTACCCGCCAGCGCTCGTTATAGATAAACCTGTAAAGTTCCTCGCCGTCTCGGAACACCCGCAAAATTATCCATTTTTTAAAAGCAAGGCGGTGATCAAGCCAACGCGCAAGATTTGAATCTATCCTTACCATGCCTTCCTGCACTTCGACCTCGCGTATGCCATCCAATTTAATCGATGACATGCTAATGTATTTGAGCGATTTAGGCAGCCTTATCTTTTTCCCTTTCGCAAGCTTAAATTCGCATCCAGATCCTATGTACTCCACAGTGTCCGGAAGCTCGGTTCTTGTTGTGCAATCCCGGAACGCGCCATTTTCAATTGATTCGAGCTTGCACTTCTTAAAATCTATGTGGTCGATCTCGGCGTCTTTGAAAGCGTATTGCTCTATTGCCTTTAGCGTAGATGGCATAATGAGTTCATTGCAGATTAATCCGCACATCGAATTCTTGCCTATGCAAACAACGCTTTCTGGCACAGTTAGGCTTCTCAACCTGCGCGCATGGCCGATGTCGCACTCCTTCAAAATCCCTTCATTTGAGACAGTGAACTTCACCAAGATCCGCTTTGACATGAGCCATCACCTTCTTTCTT
>JAISWZ010000111.1 GCA_031270945.1 Clostridiales bacterium
GTCATCTTACGAAACCTAAGCGCCTTGAGTTTGTCCGCACCGCTTTTCACTGGAAGAGTTTCTCTTCCAGTATTGAAAGGCGGAAACCCGATTTGCTTAACCCGTGATTTAGCTTCTGGACTCTTTACCCTAGCTAGCGGCCATCTTACGAAACCTAAACGATCTGAGTTTGTCCGCACCGCTTTTCACTGGAATATTTTCTCTTCCAGTATTGAAATGCGGAAACCCGATTTGCTTAAACCGTGTTTTAGCTTCTGGGCTCTTACATGGGCTTGCGGTCATCTTTCGAAATCTAAGCGGCTTGAGTTTGTCCGTACCGCTTTTCATTGGAAGAGGGTTCTTCCAGTAATGAAAGGCGGAAACCCGATTTGCTTAAACCGTGATTTAACTTCTGGGCTCTTACCCAGTCTAGTGGTCATCTTTCGAACTTAAACAGCCTGAGTTTGTTCGCACCGCTTTTCACCGAAAGAATTTTTCTTCCGGTATTGAAATGCGGAAACCCACGCCCGCGATCCAAGTTAGAGGTAAGGCACGTAGGACATTTTGAACGTTTTCAGTATAGGCCTCGGGGCGCACCATCAAGGCGGCCTAAAGGCATCTCGAAGCGTGTCTGTCCACCCGCCCATCGGATTCACACCCGCGTTCCAAGTTAGAGGCAAGGCACAAGACATTTTTGAGTAGAGGCATAGGGACGCGCCATGGCAAGGGCAGGCTTAAAGCGAAGGCATGAACTCGAGCATCCACTCCTTTTCAGTCGTTACGTACAACATTTACCATCCATCTTCAAACCCAGCTATCCCATCGGCATACACGGCTTTAGGGCTCTATTGTTAGGCTTGCGAGCCTTTGCGGCTAGTTCACACATTTCGAAAAAATATGGATGCTTTCACATTTTTGTGGAACAATACATTTAAGACGTCGCAGCTTTAGGACAGCTTATGCCCTAGCCTCGTGGGAGAGGTTCAGTTGCGCCGTCAACCGCCTTTGTCAGTGGCAACGTTTGCAAGCTGTAGGGCATGCCCGAAATCAGAGACTTATCCAAGCCAACGATATTTGGGTTATGCCCTATGCTGCAGACGTGAAAGCAAACACGGTTGAGAAAATCATAGTTCTTTTGCCTGCGTTGTATAACCACTATTCCGCAACTCTTTAAATTCTCCCGAAACACGGCTTTGGCTGGCGTCAGCAAATATGTGACTTCAAGCGTACATAAAGGTTTACTTATAAAGAACATAACTACCTGCAACCATAATATGCACTTTGTTATGCAAAGCAAAAAAAATATTCGTATGACCCTTGCATTTTGATATCACCTGTGTTAATATGTATCCAATGCGTTTATCATATAGTTCCACATCTCAATGCCTTGTATGGCGGTTCGGGTAGCGCAAAAAGCATCATTAAGTTTCGTAATCCAGAGATTGTAACAAAATGTTGTATATTTAATCATTTGCTTGCATAGATTTATTGTGCATATGTCACAAATCAAGCCTACATGTTGTAGACTTTCCAATTTTGAAATCGCACTTATAAATTCGCGATGAGACAACAGGAGTTGTTTGCGCTTCATATGTCAAAAGCTGTGAAAATATATAACAGACGTCTTCTCTCAGAAGCGTAGCATCCGAAAGCCAATGAAGCGTCCGTCAAATCGCCGCACCGCTTTGCACAAGAACGAGCGCTATGCAATTTCATAGTGCCCAGCGAGCGCCTTTGTGCTTGCCTCTTGATGGCGCGACAGCAAACCATGTTGTCCTTACTCTCCTGAGGGCATCTTGCTTAGCTCGGCCCGCACTGCTTTCTTATTCAGGATTCAAGAAGATTATCAAAGCACTTTACCAGGCGAAGTGAATGTCGGTGCCTGTTCATTGGAGCAGCGGCAAGACCAGATAGTTTAAACAAACCGCTCAAAACCATCTGACGCAAATGGCCTGTACCGCTTTTCACAAGACTGATCGCTCTCCCAGAATTATAAAGCCCAGCGAGGGCCTTTTTGTTTTTCACTCCGTGTTAGCCTGGACCCAAAGGGGATCTGCCTTATTAAGTTCCATCAGCCCCCTTATTCAAACGATTCCCGGTCATTTTTGCGTATTGGCGTTCTTCTCTGTCGTCGCATGCAACATTTACCATGCCGCTCTCAACCCCAGCTATCCCTTCGGCATATACGGGTTTAGCGCTCCATTGTTGGGCTGCGAGCTTGTGTGGCTACTTTACACATTTCGCAAAAGTATGGATGCATTCAAATTTCTTTGGAATAATACACTACGACGGCGCAACTTTTGGGCGCAAGCCCTTGCTGGGAGGTTCAGTTGCGCCGTCACCCACCTTTGTTAGTAGCAAGGTTTGCAAGCTGTAGGGCATGCCCAAAATCAGGGGCTTATCCAAGCCAATGATTTGGGTTATGCCCTATGTTGCAAACCCAAGGCACCTACGATTGGAGTGAAAAGTATAGTTCTTTTTGCTCCCTTGTGTAACCACTTGTCCGACAATTCTTGAGGGCGGTCTAAAACTTGGCCTTGGCTATCCCAAGCAAGTAAGTAGTTTCTAGCATCCATAAATGATCAATTATGAGGAATATAGCTATCTGTTCATAATATCCACTTTGTTAACCAAAGCACCACTTTAATGCAAAGCAAAAAAAATATTCGAATAACCCTTGCATTTTGATATCGTCTGTGCTAATATGTATCCAATGCGTTTATCGGATAATTCTATAACTCAATGCCCTGTGTGGCGATTTCAGCTGTGCAAGACGTGACATTATGTCTCGCATTTTTGAGGACTGTTCAAAATAGTGCTTAGGTAATCATTTATTTGTCCAAATTTATTGTGCATATGTCATAAATCAAAACTACATACTATAGACGTTCTGATTGTTCAACAAGCACTTATGTAAGTTATGGTCAGAAAATGAGATTTGTTTATATTTTTCAAGATTGCCTACCGAAAGCTGTGTGAATTTAGCAATGAATAATTCCTTTTCGCTTTATAATCATCAAAAACGCCCGTTTCTTTAAACGAGCGGGGATCTTGACAATCCGTGATCCATAGTAGTTTCTGAGCTTATCCCAAATTTATTTTATGGCTTGAAAAAGCCTCTTTGAAGCCTTCACAAGATTTTGTCCGCGCCACTTCAGGAATGTTGGGTTATGCCCTTAAACTCGATTCAGAGAAATGGCTCGTTGCTTAGCACAGGTTTCTTCTTGCGCCCAAAAAGCAATTTCTGACAATAGGTTCTCAAGATCCATTGATATCAAGGTTTCACATAAAGTTAGCTAAAAATCCACATATTGCCTTTATTATTTGGCAAGAAACTTATCATTTTACCGCATAATAAGAAGTGATGAAAACCAAGCGCACTGCTGTTCAAAAACAGGGGCTCACGCGACACCCACCACACGGCTTCAAATTTACAAATAAACAAAAAATCTAGGAGGTCTTAAGAAATGAAGAAAGCGGCAACATCTGTCCTACTGCTCATCCTGATCGCAGCAATTGTCTCCAGCTGCGGAAGCGGAAGTGGAAATGCCAGCCCAAGCGGAACCGCAAACACAGGCGGAAATGCAGGCGGAAACGCAAGCGGGGCAACTGTCACATTCTACGATGGCGATACCGTCCTGAAGACAGTTACAGTCGAAAAGGGTGCGACGGTAGAATCATACGTCCCTGACAAAGAGGGCTCAACATTCATCGACTGGTTTGCTACACCTTCGATGAACAGGTCTTTCGACTTCTCGCAGCCAATCAACGAGGACATCGGAATTTATGGCGGATTTTCGCAATTCCAAGAAGACGCCCGCACATGGTATATAGTTGGTAGCGGAACCAGTCAGCTGCTCATGTCAAGCAACTGGGGCCAGGCAATAGACGACGAGCACAAGCTGACCAAAAAGGCTGACGGGCAGAACGAGTTCACCATAACGCTTGATCTGATAGAAGGCGACGAGTTCCAGTTCGTCATAAACGGCAGCTGGCATAACAAGCGCGGCTTTGGCTACATCACAGACCCGAAGCTTCCTGACGGAGCTGAGGCTTTCTCATCTAGCGGCGGAATTGGCGACACAAATTCAAAGGGTTCCAACATCAAAGTTATGACATCCGGCAACTATACGATTACACTGAAAACATCTCCCGCCGATGACACATATGACGACAAGAGCCCTACCTATTCAGAAGCTGAAAAAGAAGCGTACAACCAAGGAACATATGACGCCATCGACTGGGTCAGAAACGGGGATCCATTGGTCGTAAGCGAGATCGTCGAAGACTACTACATCAAGGGCGCCAAAATCACTGCGTGGGAAGATGTTTATTCCGACGTGACCAAGTTCACAAATGACGGATCTGGCACTTACGTTCTGGAAGTCGCTCTTGAAGAAGGCGACGAGTTCATCTTCACATCTACAAACACCATAGGCGATGCAGTCTCTGCTGGCACCACGTACATCAGGTTCAACAATCTGGATGACGCTAGCCAAGCCTTGTTTGACAAGACGGGCTCAAATAACATAATCATAAAGACGGCTGGAACCTATACTTTCACCTACAAGGCTGACACAGAGGTTCTTACCGCAACTGTGGCATAAAAGTTCTTGCCGCAACGCTGGCATAAAAAGTTCTTAACGCAACGCTGGCATAAAAAAAGTTCTGCGTCTCGGCGCAACACTGGATGAGGCGTTGTTTGCAAAACAAACGCAAGGCGGCTGGCGCATGCCAGCCGCCCAATTCACGGAGTGATGAGGCATGAATGAGCAAGCGATGCTGCACGTGCCGGAAAGCAAGTACTGCTTTGCGGAAAACGCCAAAACGATAGTCTTGAGGTTAAGAACCGCGAAAGAGGACGCTCCGGACGAAATAAATGTTGTCTACGGAGGCAAGTACGACATCCAGCATGAGCAGCAGCGGGCAAGCATGAAGCTTGCGCGGTCTGACAGGCTTTACAGCTACTACGAGTCAAAGCTGGAACTCAAGGATGTGCGCTTCGTATACGTCTTCGAGGTAAAGGAAGACGGAAAGACCAGCTTCTACTCTGAAGACGGCCTTTCTGGCACTTATGACTTCACGCTGGCGTACTACAACTCGTTCCAATATCCATACATCAATAAAATAGACGTTCACGAAATGGTTCCATGGATGCGGAAGGCTGTGTTTTACCAGATATTTGTTGACCGCTTCAACAGAGGAGACAAGTTCAAGGACGACTCCTACATCAACATGGAATGGGGCGAAATCCCTAACCCCAAAAGCTTCGCTGGCGGAGACATCAAAGGGATCACAGAGAAGATTGGGTACCTGTCCTCCCTGGGCGTGAACGTCATTTATCTTACCCCGCTTTTCAAATCCATCTCAAACCACAAATATGACATCAGCGACTATTTCAGCATAGACCCCCATTTCGGAAGCAATGGAGACTTCAGGGAACTGGTTGACAAGGCTCATGGCGCGGGAATACGCGTTGTCATGGATGCTGTCTTCAACCATTGCAGCGACAGGCTGTACCAATTCAAGGATGTTCTCGAAAAAGGCCAAGACTCCAAGTACTTTGACTGGTTCATAATAAACGGCTCAAGGCCAGACCCAAAACTTGTCAACTACGAGTGCTTTGGCGGCTGCTCCTACATGCCCAAGTTCAACACCTCAAATCCAGAGGTCAAAGACTATTTGCTGAATGTGGCCTTGCACTGGATCAAGGAGTATGACATTGACGGATGGAGGCTGGACGTTTCTGACGAGGTCAGCCATGACTTCTGGCGCTCATTCAGATCAGCGGTCAAGTCCGCCAAGCCGTCATGCGTAATAATCGGCGAAAACTGGCATGACGCAAACCCCTGCCTTAACGGAGACCAGTTCGACGGCATCATGAACTACGCCTTCACCAAGGCTTGCCTAGATTTCTTCTCAACAGAGACGCTGGACGCAGAAGGCTTTTCCGACAAGCTCAACAGTCTCCTTATGAGAAACACCAACCAGGTCAACGCTATGATGCTTAACCTCCTGGACAGCCATGACACTCACAGGTTCTTGACGATGGTTGAGGGAGACGAGGAAAAGCTGGCCTCAGCTCTAGCGGTTTTATTCATGTTCCAAGGCGCCCCATGCGTCTACTATGGAACCGAGATAGCAATGCTTGGGGGCTACGACCCTGACTCCAGGAGAACTTTGGACTGGGAAAAGGCAAGCGTCAACAACCCGATAAGCACCCTTATCCAAGATCTTGCCAAGCTCAAGGAAAGGCCCGAAATCCAGACTGACAACATCTCAATAACCCACGAGGACGGCTTGCTCCAGATCGAGCGCAGAGACAGCGGCAAGGCTTTGCGGCTGACGCTGAACAATTCGTCAAAGCCAGCAAAGCACAACGCTTCTGGGCAGCCTCTGGCAAAGCTTAACTACGAGGATGGCGAGCTGGGCAAGCTCGGGTTTGTTGTTGAGTCGTTCGCAATAAAGCCTAGCGTGCAGATCAAAGTCGTACAGGTGGAGTCAATGAGCTCGCTGTAGGTCAAATGAAACGAGATCCAGCTTCAATTTGTCGAAATTAGTCGGCAAACTGATTATTTGCATTCGCGCTAATTCGACCAAGCCTTGCCTGAAATTTAAGCGCTCAAAACCGCGAATTGAATCCGCCTCAATTTCGCCATCCCCAAATAACTATCTATGATTCTGCCGTAAGAATTTCCTCGATGCCATAAAAGCGCTTTGGTCAAAGCTTATAATACTACCAAACCTTGTTTCCAAGCCATTCGCCTTCTCTAGTCGATGGTTGTTACGGCAGAACCATTATATGTATTTCGCAAAAAACTCCAACCTTTGCCATGGAATTTAATCATTGCTCGAATACTTTTGTGTTTTGAGCAGCTCGCCATCATTTACCATGGAATTTAGTCTTTCTTGCTTCAAACCAGAGCAATCTAGCAACTCTTCACGAACTTTTAACTTCCCAAATTCATGCTGAGCCAGCAACCAATATTCTATTTTCGAGCGCTCAAATGCGCTCGTCAGATACACTTCCTGTAGATCCGCCGAGACAGTTGCGTTAAAGCGCTATTCATTTAGGGCTTAGCATTGGCATTAGATTGTCATCACAACCGCAAAATCAACCAACCAACGGACGAGGAGGTTGACAATGGCAAGAAACGGCATCGCTTTGGCAGCCCACTTTCTAGTGATAATAGCGCTGATCACCATATTCGGGCTGACGCAGACCGTAGCAGAAGAGGAAGGCGCTGACAAGTTCACCGGAGAGATAGAGAGAAACGTAACTCTTCGCATATTGGAAAACGACACAGCCATTCAGCAGGGGTACTTGGCGGAATTGCTCAAGGCGTTTAACGAGGAGTATGCGCAGTACGGCATAACTGCCGTGGACGCGAACATGGATCAGTTCCTTGATCTAGAAAACGACGGCCCTTACGGTTATGGGCCAGATGTATTGTACCAGGCGAACGACATGCTCATGAAGTATGTAGAGGGGCGGCACATACAGCCAATGCCTGTGGAAGAGCTGGAGTGCTATGACAAGATAGACCAGAAGGCCTGGGACGCGTACAAAGTAAACATTGACAACTTTGACTACTACTGCGGTGTGCCTATCAACATCCAAGGGCCCCTGCTATACTACCGCAAGGATTTGCTTCCGGCCAACTGGAAGCAGGATTGGGATGACAACAACAACGATGTCCCTGACATGACGGAGAACTGGAACGACATGCTGGCCTTCTCCCAATGGAGAAAGCAGACGGAGAACAAGTACGGCTACATGAAGTCCCTGTACGACGTCTACTTTTCTGCCGGGTTCCTCTTCACTTACGGAGGGTACATCTTTGGCAACAACAACACCGATCCGTCTGACATCGGGTTTGATGGCGGAGAGAGCGCAAAAGGCGCTCAGGTGCTAAGGCAGCTGGCAACAGCGATGAACCAGGAAGCTATCGACAACACGATAACGCAAAACCAGTACTCCAAGATAGCGTCTGGAGACTTTTTTGCTACCATGACCACGCCTGACGTGCACACGCTTTTTGACAAAGAGCTGGTTCTTGCATACAAGGCGCAAGGCATGAGCCAAGAGGAAGCTGAGGCGGCGTCAAAGGAGAACCTGGTTGTAGCCGACATTCCAATGCTTCCAGCGTCCGGAGACTTGACAGAGTCTAATCCCACGCTTATGCCAAGCAAAATGATGGGCGGCGTCAACGGCTACGCTATCAGCGCTTACACCAAGCATCCCAACGCCTCTCTGGCGTTCGTTGATTTCGCTTCCTCCCACAAAATGATGAAGCTGCGCAATGAGCTTCTTGGAATCGTTCCCGCTAGAACAGACACGGCCAATGAAATCGGAGACCTTGTTCTTATAATAAACAGCAACCTGGTAAATGGAAACATCGTAATCATGCCATCCATAAGGGCCATAGCCCAAGTGTGGACTCCTGCGGAAACCTTCTTCACTGATGTGGCCATGGATCCTTTCAGGGACGCTGGAGCTCAAAAGTACCTGTCACTAGACTCCTTCAAGGAAGGCCTGACCAAGGTGGACACGCAAATATACGACGCAATCTTCACATTGCGGTAGGGAGGCGCTATCATGACTAAGAAGCTAGGGCTAAATGGCGCTTCTGAAGCTTTGGGAAGAGGCGGCATAAACGTGTTTTGCTCCCTGCTTATAATGGGAGCGGGCCAGCTGATGTACAGGCAATTCGCAAAAGGGGCATTGTACCTCCTGCTGCAGATATCCGCTATCGCGTTTTTCGTCCTTGGCGGAGCGAAGGCCATCGTAGGGTTCTTCACCCTGGGCTCTGTTGTTGGAAACCAGTGGATGGGCATTTCAGGCGACAACTCTGTCACCATGCTCATTATGGGCATATTCGCCTTCATTCTCCTTATCATCTACATCGTTGTCTATATTTCAAACGTCAAGGACGTGTATGGCACACAGAAGCTGGTGGAGTCAGGAAAGCGTCCCGCCACTTTCAAAGAGGAGCTGGGCGAGCTCTTTGACGACAAGTTCTACATGACTGCGCTGTTCATACCAGTGATCGGTGTCGCGATCTTCAACGTCCTGCCAATCATTTTCATGATTTTGATATCGTTCACAAACTACGGCGGAGACATAGTGCCTCCCGCTCTTGTGGACTGGATAGGCCTTGGCAACTTCATCAAGATTTTCACTCTGGGGCAGTTCGCTCCGACCTTTTTCAATATCCTGGGATGGAACGTCATCTGGGCTATCCTGGCTACCTTTTTCAACTATTTCGGAGGCCTTGGCCTTGCTTTGCTGTACAACAAAAAAGTGGTCAAAGGCAAGCCCTTCTGGCGCACGTTCCCGGTTCTGGCTTATGCCATACCTGGTTTCATCACGCTTTTGGCGTTCAAGTTCATGTTCTCGTATGGCGGCCCTATCAACCAGATGATCCAATCCGGGGGAAGCCAAGCGATAGGGTTCCTTGACCTTGAAGCCAAGTGGACAGCTAGAATCATAGGACTGGCGGTTAACGCCTGGATCAGCATTCCGACCTCCATGCTTCTTGCGACAGGAATACTTTCAAACATCAACAAGGACATGTACGAGGCGGCTGACATAGACGGCGCTACGCCTTTCCAGCAGTTCATAAAGCTGACGTTCCCCTTTGTGCTGTTCTCGACCACGCCTGTCCTTATAACCCAGTTCACCGGCAACTTCAACAACTTCGGAATTTTCTACTTCCTGCGCGGCGGCATTTACAATGAGGGCTATTTCCTGGCCTCAGACACTGACCTCCTGATCAACTGGCTTTACAACTTGTCAATCGACAACAACTACTACTCCATCGGAGCGGCGATAAGCCTTGTGATATTCGCCATAACATCAGCGATATCCCTTGCTGTTTACATCATGTCTCCAGCCTACAAACAGGAGGACACATTCCGATGAAAAACCATTCTATAGCCAAAATACTAGACGGCGTGATCACTTACGCCATCCTCCTTGCTGTAAGCTTTATATTCTTCTTCCCATGCCTTTGGCTGCTTCTCGCCTCCCTGTCCAGGTCCGGCTCCATTTACTCCTTCCAGGGCTTCTTCCCGCAAAGCTACAGCTTTGACAGCTTCAAGACCCTGTTCACGGACACGACGATGTACAATTATCCGAAGTGGTTCCTGAACACCCTGTTCATCTCGGTCTGCAGCTGCCTAATCAGCACTGTTCTAGTCATCCTTACCGCTTACACAATGTCCAGGTTCAACTTCAAGAGCCGCAAAACACTTATGAAGGTCACGCTCGTGCTTGGAATGTTCCCGTCATTCATGGGCATGATCGCGGTCTACCTTCTTATGACCCAGTTCAACCTGATAAACAAGCACTGGGG
>JAISWZ010000116.1 GCA_031270945.1 Clostridiales bacterium
AATCGGAAACAACCGCTTTTATCCGGAGGGAAAGCTGACCACGGAGCAGTCGATATGCATTGCGATGCTGGCGTATGAGTATTTGTCAACGCACTAAAAGCGGGATAAAAAAGACTTGACGGGATAGAAAAGACTTGAAATAAAAAAACAATTTATTATCCCCCCTTGCCGTCCGGCAAGGGGGTTTGTGGCTTGTTTGCGAACATTTCAGGCGCTTAGTTAATATAATGCGGGAGCGTACGCTCGGGATTTGTTGATGGATTTTGAGGATAATAAGGGAAAGTGGCTTAATCATGAGGTTTGACTGAAAAAGAAAATAAAAGAGGTTTAAGTGCAAATAAAAGAAAAAACATCTTATAAAATGAAACCAGTTCAGCGTAAATATTGCAACAAAGATTCATCGCAAATGGCAAACTTGCAGCATTAGAAATTGATTCATGCTAAACATTGAACTAAAGACTGATAACACGCAGTTCAGGCGTTGATTTAAGCATATCTATTTACTTATTTTTATATTATCTGTAAACTAACTTCGTGCATAAGTTTAAAGTTGACGTTGCTTTGAGTCGAAATCACTGATGTTTGATATGTTGCTCATAAAAGCAATAAAAGCAATACAAGCAATACAAGCAATACAAGCATCTTAAAGTTTTGGAGGGCGCGATATGAACCTATCTGTTGCCGGCACAGGCTATGTCGGCCTCGTGGCGGGCGTGTGCTTTGCTGAAAAAGGGCATAGCGTCACTTGCGTGGACGTGGACGAAAAGAAAGTGGAGCTGATGAAGTCGGGCGTTTCACCCATATTTGAGTCAGGGCTTGAAGAGCTCATGCGAAAGAACCACGCCGCTGGAAGGCTTGACTATACGACGGACTACGCGAGCGCGTACAGGAATTCTGACGCGATATTCATAGGGGTCGGCACTCCTGAGCAGCCGGACGGAAGCGCGAACCTATCCTACATAGCCACAGCCGCAAGACAGATCGCGGAGAGCCTTACGGGTGAATGCCTTGTTGTTGTGAAGTCCACTGTCCCAGTAGGGACCAACGACAAAGTTGAGCAATTCATCCGGGACTTTTTGGTCAAGGATGTCCATGTGGAGGTAGCTAGCAATCCTGAGTTCCTTGCCCAGGGATCGGCGGTGCGAGACACGCTGCACGCGTCCCGGGTTATAATAGGAACTGAGAGCGAATGGGCTGAGGGTTTGCTCAGAAAGATATACGAGCCGTTTGGGCTTCCTATTGTAAGCGTAAGCAGGCGATCCGCCGAGATGGCGAAGTATGCCGCAAACGACTTTCTGGCTTTGAAAATCAGCTACATGAACGACATCGCCAACCTATGCGAGCTTGTAGGCGCCAACATCCAGGATGTTGCCAGGAGCATGGGGTATGACGAGAGAATAGGGCGAAACTTCCTGAGCGCCGGAATAGGGTACGGAGGAAGCTGCTTTCCGAAGGACACAAAGGCGCTGAAATTTCTGGCAAGGCAAAACGGGTACGCGCTAAAGACAGTAGAGGCTTCGGTTGAAGTGAACTCGCTGCAGAAAACGAAGCTGTTCAAGAAGGCTAGCGACAGGATGATCACGTTCCAGGGGCTGAAAGTCGCCGCTCTGGGATTGACGTTCAAGCCTGGCACTGATGATCTGAGAGAGGCTCCATCCATTGACAACGTAAAGCTGCTTTTGGATAGCGGCGCGGACATTTACGCATACGATCCTGTCGGAACCGAAAACTTCAGAAGGCTGTTTCCAACGATCACGTATTGCGAAACTCCGCAGGAGGCGCTAGCCAAGGCGAACGTCTGCTTCATCTTCACTGACTGGGGCGAGATCAAGGCCGTGGAGCCTGCGGAATACAAAAGGCTGATGCGCACTCCGCTTGTGTATGACGGCAGAAACATGTACAGCCTGTCGGAGATGAAAAACGCGGGAGTGGAATACTACAGCATAGGTCGGTGAGAAAATGGTATTGGTCACTGGCGCGGCGGGGTTTATAGGCTCGCACCTGTCACATAGGTTGCTTGAGGCTGGGAAGGAAGTAACAGGCTTTGACAACATCAACTCCTATTACGAAACTTCGTTGAAAGAAGCCCGCCTAGCTGATTTGGAAAAACATAAAAACTTCAGGTTTATACTAGGGGATCTGGCGGACAAGGAAGCGGTAGGCAGGCTTTTTGAGGTCTGCAAGCCGTCTGTCGTCATTCACCTGGCGGCGCAAGCGGGGGTTCGCTACAGCATTGAAAACCCGCAAGCGTACATCGACAGCAACATTACAGGCTTTTTCAACATTCTGGAGGCTTGCCGAAACAATAGGATTGAGCGGCTGGTGTTCGCATCTTCCTCTTCAGTCTACGGAAACCAGCAGAAGACGCCCTTTTCGGAAACTGACAATGTGGATCACCCCGTAAGCCTGTATGCCGCAACAAAGAAATCCAACGAGCTCATGGCGTTCACGTACAGCCACCTGTACGGCATAAACGCGGCAGGCCTTCGCTTTTTCACTGTCTACGGCCCCTACGGGAGGCCGGACATGGCATACTTTGACTTTACCAAGAGGATTCTCGGAAATATTCCTATCAAGGTCTTCAACAACGGAGATCTGTACCGAGACTTTACTTATATAGACGACATTGTTGACGGAATCACGGCCTTGCTGGAAAAGCCTCCAGAACCATTCAAAATCTACAACCTGGGAAACAACAAGCCTGTTAAGCTTCTTTCGTTCATCACCACTCTAGAGGACGCGCTTGGCAAAAAGGCCATAAAGGAGTTTCTGCCAATGCAGGCCGGAGACGTCTTGCAGACTTGCGCTGACATAGAGGAAGCGCGGCGGGATTTCGGGTTTGAGCCTAAGACTGAGATAGG
>JAISWZ010000122.1 GCA_031270945.1 Clostridiales bacterium
AACGGGGTTACTTTATTGAAAAGGCGGTACATAGAAATGCCGTCTTTTCAATGCTTTTCAGAATTTCAGATCAAACGGGAACAGGTTTGGAAGATTTAGTGCATATCCCAAAATTCCGAAATGGCGCCGAAAAAATCCTGGCGAATGCTTCAACGCCGGATTTTTTCGGCGCCTCGGATATAATTTTGGGATATGCTCTTATTTTTCGCTTGACGCTCTGTCTTTATCTGCATTATATCTCACAAACAAACTTCCTTCAAGCGGTTGCGGTAAAAACATTCAAGCGTCGCGCGATAAACATATTTTACCTATAAAGAACCCTATTTTTAGCCACATGGCATTGCGTCTATAGGGCAGTCTGCGGCTTGTCTGCAGTTGTGATTTTTGGTGCTTTCTTGTCTTGTTTAAGGGCGTAAAATCGGGCGAAGCGGCAAAAAGCCTTAAAAAAGGCATTTGCGATGTGGCGCTTATCGGACTTGAAAGGCAGACGCAATTCCAGAACTTGCACTTTCTTAAAAGAGACGCCGGCCCCGTTCAGCCTTCAAAAGCAAGCGCTCTGCTTGTTTCAAGCCAGAAATTAATTTTGGCAAATCCAGCGCTTTTCGACGTATGGCGTCATCTTTCGTTGCCTTAAAAGCATAAATGATTGTCCGAGCTCTGTCAAGCCTTATTTTACACTTTTTCGCATTGCTGGCAGAGCACATTAAAATATCGACAACATCGCCACTCTTGAAAAAGGCTATTAACGCTTCTGGCCAATGGCAAACATATGGCCCACAGTGTTGCCTGTCAGGGAATAGGCGACGTTAATGATCACTTGTTATCGCACGGGTTATGTGCAACTAGGGTTTTATTATTGGAACGATTTACTATAGGTCTTTCGTTAACGGCAATCTCAATGCCGCCGCTTATCATTGTTTGCATATGCTTTTTGCAGCTCCCTCCCCTCCACACACACCACAAGAGAGCCTCCAGGCGCGCCTGGAGGCTCTCTTAATCACTCATCTCGCGTGTGGCGCTTGCGCCACACGCGTTTAGCGCTTTTTTTACATCATTTTGTTCACGGCGCTTATGATCGCCCTCAACGAGGACTTGCTTATGCTTCCGCTTACCCCAGCCCCGTAGATCTTTCTGCCGCTGGCGTCAGAGACCTCAACGTATGTGATGGCGCGGGATCTGGAGCTGTATTCAAGGGAGTGCTCGCTGTAGCTTTCTATCTCAAAGACCAGGTCAAAGCGCTTCTTTATGGCTCGGCAGAAGGCGTCCATTATTCCGTCTCCTGTGCCGGTTACAAAGACCTCTTCGCCGTCTTTGAGGATCTTGGCTTCAACAGTTGTCTCTCCGTTGGTCATTTCCTGGTATCTCATGAGCTTCAGGGGCGCTTCGATGTTTACGTACTCTTTGTCAAAGAGCTTGTAGATCTCATCTGGGAGCATCTCTTTGCTGCATTCGTCAGATATCTGTGTGACGACAGAGCCGAAGTGCTCTCTCATGCCCTTTGGCATGCGGATTCCGAAGACGCTCTCCAGGATGTAGGAAACTCCGCCCTTTCCGGACTGGCTATTGATCCTTATGATAGGATCATAGGTTCTGCCCAGATCCTTGGGGTCTATCGGCAGGTATGGCACCTCCCAGAGATTTGGGTGATCCTTCATTTTGGCCATGCCCTTGTTTATGGCATCCTGGTGAGAGCCTGAGAAAGCCGTGAAGACCAGCGATCCTGCATAGGGATGGCGGGGATGGACATTCATGCCCGTTGCCGTCTCATAGCAGTCGATCATGGCGTCAATGGCTGAAAAGTCCAGTTTCGGGTTTACCCCGTTGGCATAGAGGTTCATGGCGACATTCATGATGTCAGCGTTGCCTGTTCTCTCCCCGTTACCAAAGAGCGTCCCCTCAACCCTTTCAGCTCCAGCCATGAGCCCCATTTCCGTGGCGGCGACTGCCGTGCCCCTGTCGTTATGGGCATGGAGGCTTATGACGATTGAGTCCCTGCGCTTGATGTTTCTGTGGACATACTCGATCTGATCAGCATAAACATTGGGCGGCGCCATCTCCACAGTGTTGGGCAGGTTTATTATGACCTTGTTCTCGGGCGTAGGCTTCCAAATATCCAGCACTGCGTCGCAGATCTCAACCGCGTAGTCCATTTCCGTTCCCGAGAAGCTCTCAGGTGAATACTCGAAAATGAAGCGGTTTCTTCCATACTCCATAGCAAGCTCGTTGACAAGCTTGGCGCCGCTGACTGCCAAGTCAATTATCTCCCGCTTGCTCTTGGAGAAAACCACTTCCCTCTGGAGGGTTGAAGTGGAGTTGTAGAGGTGTATTACCGCCTTTTCCGCGCCTTTAACAGACTCGAAAGTGCGCCTTATGATGTGCTCCCTGGACTGCGTGAGCACCTGGATAACCGTATCCTTCGGTATCAAGTTCCCCTCTATGAGGGCTCTGGTGAACCTGTACTCGGTTTCTGAGGCCGCTGGGAAGCCGATCTCAACTTCCTTGAATCCCACTCCCAGCAGGAACTTGAAGAACTCCACCTTCTGCGGCAAAGTCATAGGGGTTTCCAGCGCTTGGTTCCCGTCACGCAGATCTACGCTGCACCAGATGGGCGCTTTGCTGACTTGGCAATCCGGCCATTGCCTCTTTTCGAGCTTCACCGGCGAAAAAGGGCGGTACTTTGTGTAGTCCATTGCAATTCACTCCTTAAGGTTTTTTTTGGCCTTGGCCGGCAAGCATTGGAGGGACGCTTTTAAGAGATATTCCAAAAATTCGGAATTAATTTTTGGATATGCTCTAAAGCGCTTGAAAGCAATAAAAAAAACCTTCCATCTCCAGCTGTTCTCAGCTTAGAGACGAAAGGTTTGAATTTTCGCGGTACCACTCCAATTTGCCCCCGAAACAGGGGGCACACTCTGCCGGATACTTTTCGCTTTTATAAAAAAAGCCTGATATCCTGTCCTAGATAACGGTGGACTCTTCCGTCTAGGCCTACTCCAGGGGATTCCCCTTTCAGCCTGCCACTCCAAGGCGAGTTCAGAGTTCTTCGGGACGCCGCTTCGCACCACCCAGCGGCTCTCTGCAGTCCTGAATAAACCTTACTACTCCTTATCACAGTGTTTCAGTATTCAATTGGCTTGAATATATAATAAATCAATTATTCCTCAATGTCAAGCGAAAAATATCATCCATTTTTTGCCTAAGCTCTTAAAGCATATCCTAGATTTAAATTCATGGCCGACAAAGCCCGGCATTGAAGCCTTCGCTTGCCTTGCCATCGCCATATCGGTAAATTTTGGCTATTATTATAAAGTCGCAACGCCTGGTTAGAACATATTTCCATCCCTAGTTTCCGGCCTTTTCTTCGGCCTCGTCACCTATCTTTAGCCCATCCAGCCCCTATCTTCCAGCCTTATTTTCAGCCCCTATCTTCCGGCCTTATGGCAAGCCTATACCCGAGGTTCATGACAAAATTCATCCAAACGCTGGTCCTGGAAACCCGCATCCGCTTTACGAAGCTTGAGGCTGAGTAAAACCTGCGCCTAAACCTGTTGTAGCCGGCGAAGAGCTCTTCTGGAGTCATTTGGGCTGGGATAAAGGACACTGACGTCTTCCCGCTCATGCTGCTCCAGCCAAGCCCAAGGAGCCTGCCTTGGGCCTCTAACTGCTTATGTATCGGGGTCTTGGGAAATGGGGTCAGGACGCTCACGGTCACGCCGTCTATGCCAAGCTTCTCGCAGGCGCTCAGGGTCATGTCAAAGACATCCAGCGTGTCGCTGTCAAAGCCGAACACTATGCCAGCCTGAATCATGATGCCATGGGCATGGATCAGCTTTACGATCCTTTCGTATCCATCAACCCTGTTGACTTGCTTGGCAGCATCTTCCAGCGAGCTTTGCGAGAAGGACTCAAGGCCAAGGAAAAGGTACGCGCAGCCAGCCGCCTTGGCGGCGGCCAGAAGCTCTTCGTCCTCGCAGTCCCTTATCGTTGCCTGGGCCGCCCACCTTCTCTTCAGCGGGGCTATGAGTTTCATGAGCTCCAGCGCGTAGGCCTTGTCGGCAAAGAAGTTGTCATCCCAGAAAACAAAGAACTTCGTCTTAAGGGCCTTTGCTTCCTTGGCTACCTCGAAAGCTGGCCTGGCTCTGAAGCCCCCTTGGTATATCTGCTTCAGGCAGCAGTAGGAGCAGTTGTGGGGGCATCCCCTGGTGGCTACGATGGCGCCTTTCATGAGGCTGCTTCTCTTGAGCAAGTCCCATCGGGGCATGGGAAGCCCCGCAAGGGACTGCAATGGCTCAGCCAGGTATATCTTTTGGGCCTTTCCCTCCTTGAAGTCATCAAGGAAGCGCGGCCAAGTCAATTCAGCCTCGCCTGTGAAAACATAGTCACATTCCTTGCCCGCCTCTTCTGGGACAAGCGTTGCGTGAGGCCCTCCCATAGCCACCTTTACCCCCAGTTCCCTGAACCTTCTTGCCATTTCGTAGCAATGGGGAGCATTGGGGGTATTAACAGTGATCGCCGCCAAGTCGAATTTTTTCTGGTATGGCACCTTTTGGCGGTACTCGTCTATGACAGTTGCCTTATAGCCTTTCTCAACCGCGAACGCCGCAAGATAGGGCATGGTTACTTGCGAAAAGTTGTTGAACTGGAATCGCCTGAAGCGGTTTATGTCCCTGTTCTCCGGCTGGATGAGCAAAATGCTGGGCATGAGCCTCACCTCCTTTTGACTATCATAACATGCGCGATTACGATAATCAACAATTATTTTTCGTGCCACGATAAATTTTTAATGATTTGCGCATGGCGCCAAGGCCGTCGTAGGCAACTAACAGGCTGCCAATTCTGATAAAAATTTTCTCACCGGGAGCGGCTTAGGCGCAAAAAAGCCCGCCCACGGAGCGGGCGAGCATTTTTCAAAGGCCTCTTCTGGCCGAAATCATTCTTGTGCTTAAAGCGTTGTACTGAGCGCGGTAATCCGTGGTGTTGACTCCCTCATACTTTCTGAAGACGCTTCTGAAATGCCTTCCGTCGTCATACCCAACCTTCACCGCAACCATGTCATCGCTCATTTCTGTTTCACGCATCAGTTTCTTGGCCTCGTTTAGCCTGACCCTGACGGCGTAGTCAAGCAGCGGCTTCTTTTCGCGATCAAGGAAAAGCCGGTTGAGGTATTCAGGCGTGGTGCCTAAGGTTCCCGCTATCTTGTTTATGGAAAAGCTCTCGTAATACTTTTCGTCGCAGATTTTCTTGGCGTCCGCGACCAGCTTGGCGTTAAGGCTTTCATGATACTCAACTATGAACGCGCAAAAGCTCTTGAGCGCTTTGTCCAGGTATTCGAAGGCTGAGTCTATGTCATCTATCTCCAGGACTTCCTTTGAGGGAAAGAATGTTGTGAAGGGCGACTGCAAAGGAATGTTCTGCTCGCTCAAGTTGCGGTTTATGGATATTATGATGTTCATCACGAGCTTTGACAGGAACTTGTCCGGAAGCGGCCCGACTCCGCTCAGGCTGTTGAAGATCTCTTCAAGAAGGATCCTGCAGTATTTGTACTCTCCTATCACAGCTGTGAAAACCAGCCTGTCCTCCAGGTCAAAGGGGTATCTGTACGTGATTACGTTTGTGGGCTCCACGTAATGGATAGGGACAACGGTGTTGTATCCGACATGGAACCTGTACCTGAGGGCTGACTCAGCCTCGCGGCAAGAGACCGATATGTCTGAGGGGTTTTCATATGTTCGGCCTATGCCTATGGTAACACGGATCTGCATCCGGCTGTAGATTTCCTCTTTCATCTTTTCGCAAAGCTCTATCATTTTGTCCAGCTCTTCAAACCCTCCAACCAATACGGCCACTTGGTTGAACCTTACGATTGCTGTCTCGCACTGCTTGCCCTTCATCGCTTCGGTCGCAAAAAAGCAAATCTTGAAGCTAAGCAGGTGCTTCTCTTTTTCGTCCAGTGTCAGCATGACTTTCTTGAACTGGTCAATCCGTATGACAAAAACAGTGAAACCCTTGGTGAACTGCATCTTGAAGTAGTCGAAGCTCCTGTGGATCTCGGCGTCATTGCCTATGCTTCCGCATAGCAGGTTTGAGAGAAACATTTCCTTGAAGAGGTAAACCTTCTCGTCATAGTGCTTCGAGAAGTCCTCTTCCTCCCGCCTTGAGTCCTCAACATCCCTGGCTTTCCTGAGCACTGTCTGCATGCACCTGGAAAGCTCGGACGGCCTCAAGGGCTTGTACATGTAATCCACCACGCCGAATTCCATGGCCTTGACCATTATCTCGCCTTCGTTAAAGGCGCCGTACAGGACTACAAACATTTCCGGCCTTCGCTCATGCAGATCCCGAAGAATGGCGTAAACTGTCGCTCCCAAGAACCGCACGTCAGCGATCAACAGCGCCGCGTCCAACTCAGCGGCGTTTGGCACAACCGCGTTTTTGTCGTTTGCGATTCCCACTATCTTGAGTTCAGGATGCGCTCCTCTGAGATGGTTCCTAATGTTTTTCAATATGTCTTGATCCGTGTCTGCCAGCAGAACATTCATGAGCTTCCCTCCCTCATTTGGAGAATGGGCGCAGGCCTTCCGGCCACTTGCAATCCATGGGCATCATCCTTTTTAGTATGCGCCTAAGGGCAGAAATAAAAACAAGGGGCGCAAAGAATCTTTTCTAATTTTTCCCTTATCTTTCTCTTTAGTTCCCTTATGTACCTGCTCAACGCCCTGGCGCATATTCCAAAATTTCTGCCGGAAGAGCCACGCCGCCAGCCTGCGCGAAAAGCGCTGGCAGCTTAAAATCAATTTTGGGATATGTGCCTAAAATAGATCATGATAATATATCGTACGACCAATTGAAAATCCTTAGCTAAATTTACTGCCCATTAATAGCTAATTTTCGCCTTGCAAATCTCAAAACAGCCTTGCCCATTCATGATAACAGCCCTCGCCAGCAAAATATCATATCCCAAATTTGTTAAAACGCTTTGAAAAGCCTGAATTTAAGCCCTAGGCAAACATGTCTTTGCAAGACTTTTCGCTATGCAAGCGCTTAAAGCATATTCCAAATTTTCGTTAAGGCGCCGAAAAAGTCATCGCAATGCTTTAACGCGTGACTTTTACAAGCCAAAAAATAAATTTTGGGATATGCGCGCCGCGCGGCAAAGCGCGCTGCCGCTCGCAAGCCCGGCTGCCCTTTGGGGCCGCAGGGCTCGCAAGTATGTTGACCCTCTATATTAAACATCGGCATTTGGGTTTTCCGTCTTTTCCTCTTCACCGACGAGAGTGGAGAAGAATTCCACAAGCTCTCCCTTAAAACGCTTTATCACTGACTCCCCTGGCGCGAACAGATCGCCGTTTTGCAAGTAATAAAAGACTAAGCCCATCCAAGTATTAAACATCATCCGAACTGGTAGTTCCCTGATTTTCCCTAATCGCATATCCCGCTCCGCCGCCATTTCGAAGTGGAGCATGTTCGCTGAGCGCAGGGAGGCCATCATGATTTTGATGTCCGCAGGCATATTGCTAAGCTCCATGGTCAGGCGCTTGTAGAAGAGCTCATGCTCCTCGACCAGCTCAAGGAACTCTGTCAAGCACTCCTTGAACCCGACCTGGGCCATGGCGATGTCATGCATGCGCTTTCCCGTATCTTCAAAAAAGCGCTCCGTAGCGCTTCTGAACAATTCTTCCTTGGAAGTAAAATGCACAATAATAGAGCCATGAGATACGCCCGCTTCATTGGCTATGACGCTTACGGGCACCGAGAAGCCTTGCTCCCCGTATATTCTCATGGCAGTTTTGACGATGCTCTCACGTGTGGCCTCTTCTTGAAGAGTGCGCTTCCCTTTCGGCTTCTCCATAAGCAGACTCCTTAATCACTGACATATATCGGATTATGCTGAGCCATAAGCAGACCCCTAGTGCATATCCCAAAATTCCGAAATGGCACCGGAAATCCTGGCGAATGCTTTAATTAGTTTGCTCGGGCTTCTTCGAGCAAACACCCGGATTTTTCCGGTGCCTCGGATATAATATTGGGATATGCTCTTAATCACTGACATATCGGTCATTATACTGAGATTCCGAAAGTTTGTCAAGCAAAAAATTTTGCTTTTCGCCACGAAGCTACATTCCAACTTGTTTGTCGATTTTTTGCCCAAACCTAAATGCTAGTCTTTTCCAGACTCGATTCGACACAATAACAAAGCCGAACTCTTTGAGAGTCGGCTTTTGTGGGTAAGAACTTGTTCTATTGTTCTGCTTTCATCGTTATCTTCGCTCGCAAGTCAAATACAGGAGATTTCGCTCGCAAGCGCTACCTCTTTCAGGGTTATCTTTATATTGGGCATAAACATGTGCCTCGCCAAAATTAATTAGGGCTTGGAAAAGTCCGCAAGTTTGCTCGTTTAAGCCCGAGACAAACACTGTTGAAGCCTTCGCAGGACTTTTCCCTCACCACTTCATGATTTTGGGATATGCACTTAAGCGTTTGCCCAAAGGCAAATCGCCACAAAGTCCCTTTCAGGCTGTTTTCAGGCAAATCCAGGCCAATTTTATGTCAGAAAATGCCGGGCTTTACAGGGCCGAAAACCCTTATGTTTTATTTCAAAACCCTTTCAGGCGAATTCAGGCCGTTTTATTCCAAAACCGCTTCACATAGTTTTTATTTCATTTCAAAACCCTTTCAGGCAAATTCAGGCCGTTTTATTTCAAAACCATTCCACTATAAGAGTTTTTTTATTTCATTTCAAAGCCCTTTCAGGCAAATCAATGCCGGTTTATTTCAGAATCGCTTCGCTCTTAGTTTTTATTTCATTTTCAAAACCCTTTCAGGCAAATCTAATCGCGCCCTTAACAGGCATCTCACGCATCTCTTCTTTCAGCGCATCAAAATAGCTTTTCTCAAGCCTTTAGAAAATTTAGGACGCTACTGGCATTATAACACAAGACAAACAGCTATGCAAGCATTTTTTACATTTCTATAAATATTAATGCTTTATGGCTGGAGAAAAAATAAAAGAGTAAAATAGCAGGGGTGAAATAAGATAAATATGGAATCCAAAGACTCATAAGTGAAAGGGCCCAGGCGAGCCGCAAAAAGAAAATCAAGCAAAAAAGCGCAAAAAAGGGGATCCATTCGGATCCCCTTTTGATGCCCCTCACGCCATGCCCCATGCTTGCCTTTTTATGCATAGTGCCGCCAAAGTCACGCTTTTAAATTGATTTGGCTTAGCCCCTGGCTCTTTCAAGCGCGGCCATTTTTATCTCAACGAACCTGTCCAAGCCCATGTCCTTGAGTTGCTGGATGTAGGCGTTCCAATCCTGGTCTATTCCGCCCTCTGTAATCCATTTGATTCTAGACTGGGAAACGTAGCTGTCCAGGTCAGCGCCTATTGAGGCCAGCTCGTTGTTTTCCTCCTCGGTAAAAATGACGAGAGGATACTGGTCTACTATGAATTCATCGGCGAGCTTGCTCAGCTCAAGCTTTGCGCCATCTCCTGTTGTCCTGTCGAGAAGGATCTTCTCAGAGAACCCTGGCTCAATAAATTTCGGCCCGAAGTCGCGGAGGCTCTGATCCCAATACCATGCGTCAGCGCTGGTGCCTTCTGGCGGGTTGTTCAAAGAATACGTCCCGTCGCTGTTCTTCGTGATGACAGTGCCAATCGCGCCCCAGAAGTTCTGGATGCTGGCTTCGCTGTCGTAGAACAAGTCAAGCCATCTGGCGGCCGCTTCTGGATTTTTGCAATCCCTGGTTATAACTGCCTCGTTTCTGGCTATAGTGTAGACGCCATTCCAGTCGCCCTCTGCGTACTGCTTTCCGTCAGGCCCTTTGATAGGCGCTATTCCTGCGAACTCGTCTTTCCATTGCCCTGTGACAGCGTCCACGCTCCACTGGAAGTTAAGGCCTACAATGTTTATCTCAGCGTTTTGCCACTTGTTGTTAAGCATGGCCCAGTCCTGGGTGAACCCTTCCTGGTCAAGAACGCCAGCTTCCCAAAGCTCCCTGATCCACTTGATCGCGGACTTGTAATTCTCAGATGTGGGATAGTGCACAAACTCCCCATTTATCCAAGACATCCTTGAGCTGTTTATGTCCGTTATCCCAAATGGATTCATCAGATCCACAGGCACGTCTGCGTTAAACGAAAACGGAATCTCATCTCCAGGATCCCCGTTGCCGTTCGCGTCGCCTTCTTTGAACGCTATGAGAACCGCCTTAAGCTCATCAAGCGTCGTTGGATTTTGAAGCCCCAGGTTGTCGAGCCACTTTTGGTTAATGATCGGCTGGTTTCTCGTCATGGGTCTGCATGGCAGGTTTTTTGCGAACGATCTGATTGTGCCATCCGGGAACACTGTCAGATCCTTGAACGCCGGTATGGCCTCAATGGCCTTTTTGTAGTTTGGCATGTAGTTCGCGATTAAGTCATCAAGCGGCAGGAACAGATCCATGTTTGAAATGATATCTCCGTCCTTGATCGTTTCATTTCCCAAGAAGACATCCGGAAGCCCGGTTCCGCTTCCAATCAAGAGCGCCCTTTGCTCGTTCCAGTCAGCGTCCGATCTGGCGTCCCACTCGATCTTGACCCCCGCCTTTTTCTCGGCGTCCTGAAGCCATTGGTTTTGCTTGAATGAGTCTCCCATGTCGCCCCAGCGCATTGTGAGAACCTTTAGCGTCACTGCTTCAGCTGACGCGTCTGCTGCTTGGCCTGGGCTTGCCGCAGGGGCTGCCGCTGGTGGTTCGCTTGAAGCGCCGCAAGCCGCCAGCAATGCCGCCATGGCTATGGCAACCAGGAATTGAATAAAACTTTTCTTCATGCTCAAGCACTCTCCTTTTCTCGTCCTTGCAAGGACAACCGTCCCTGGAGGGGCGCAGCGCGCTGCGCCCCTCCGCTAAGAGCATATCCCAAAATTAATTTTAGGGCTCGAAAAAATCCGCGTTGAAGCCTTCGCAGGATTTTTCCTCGCCACTAAAGGAATTTTGGGATATGCACTAAAAAACTTGCATGCAAATCTTTGAAACTAAATCTTAAGCCACTCTTTAATGCCAATTCTTTGGTTCCAAAACTTGCTTGCTCCAGCAAGCCAAATCTCGCTTTGCCAAAAAGCCAACCCCGTCTACCCTTTCACCGCGCCTATCATAACCCCCTGGTTGAAATGCTTCTGCACAAAGGGGTAAAAGCACATGATAGGCAAAGTGGAAACGATTATGGCGGCGTAGCGTATGAGGTTCGCTTGCCTCAAGGCCACTTGCGCGGCCTCCCCTGTCCCCATTGAGCTTGTCATCTGGTTGGTGATCAGGATGTTCCTGAGGATGATCTGAAGAGGCATCTTTCCCTTGTCCTGAAGGTAGATCAGCGCGTTGAAGTAGGAGTTCCAAATCCCCACAGCCGTCCAAAGGGCCAGCACCGCTATTATGGGCTTGGACAGCGGAAGAATGATCGAGAAGAAGAACTTCAGGTTTCCGCACCCGTCTATCTGCGCGGCGTCAAGCATGTCAGACGGGATGCTGGTCGAGAAGTACGTCCTGGCAACAATGATGTTGTAGATCGAGACCGAGAAAGGAACTATAAGAACCAGCCAACTGTCGAACAGCCCAAGCTCCTTGACCAGCAGGTATGTAGGAATGAGCCCTCCCGAAAAGAACATGACGAAAAGGTAGTAAAAGGTCAATGGAACCCTGAGCGGCAGATCCTTCCTGCTCAGCGCGTATGACGCCGGGATGTTTACGATTAGCGCCCAGGCTGTGCCAGCCAGGGTATAGAATATTGTGTTCCTGTAGCCTATCCAAATGGATTGGTACTCGATTAGCGCCTTGTACCCGTCAAGGGTGAACCCGCTGGGCAAAAGCCAGACCTTCCCGTTTGTGACCGCAGACGGCTCGCTTAGCGATGCCACTACTATAAAGTAGAGCGGGTAGATGACAATGAGGATGGATACCGCTGCCAGCCCATAGACAACGGCTGCAAAGGCGGCGTCGCTTCCCGACAGGCGAATCTTTTTCATGGCCGCCCCCTAGGGGCATACGCCCCTTTCTACCACAGGCTGTTTTCGCTTAACCGCTTTGAAACCTGGTTGACTGTCGCCAAAAGCAAAAGGTTCGCAACCGTGTTAAAAAGGTTTACAGCGGCTGAATAGCTGTACTGCGCCTGGGTTATGCCGATCTTGTAGACGTAGGTCGATATTACCTCGCTTGCCTGAAGGTTGGCGTTGTTTTGCATCAGGAAGACCTTCTCAAACCCTACGTTCATTATGTTTCCGGCGCTAAGGATAAGAAGTATCGTCGCCGTCGGCATCAGCATCGGAATGTCTATGGCCTTGATCTTCTGCCACCTGCTCGCGCCGTCAACCGTCGCCGCCTCGTAGAGCGTTGGATCTATGGCTGAGAGGGCGGCAAAGAAGATGATGCTGTTCCATCCTGTATGCTGCCAGATGTCAGACCAGACATAGATGCTTGAGAAGGCGCCTTTCATTCCCATGAGGTTTGGTGCCTCAGCGCCAAAGAGCTTGAAGATCTGCCCGATAAGCCCGCTTCCTGGCGACAGCCAGAGAACTATCAGGCCCACCATCACAACAGTGGAGATGAAGTGCGGCAGGTAGCTCACGGTTTGGTAAAATCGCTGAAACTTCTTCGCCCTCATCTGGTTGACAGCCAAGGCTATCGCAATGGGGAACGGGAAGCCCGCCAAGAGGCTGTAGAAGCTCAGCACAAGCGTGTTCTTTAGCGTCGCCTGGAACTGATAGGCCTTGAAGAACTTCGTGAAATGCTTCAACAGCGGCTGCGCCCACGGGCTTTGCGCAATCCCCAGCGCCGGCTTGAAGTCCTTGAAGGCTATGGTCACGCCATACATGGGGCGATAGGCAAAGACTAGAACCAGGACGAAAGACGGCAGCAGCAACAAGTACAAGCCTGCGTTCGCTCGCGCCAACCGGGCCGCCGCATGCGCCCGACTGCGAAAAGCTGCTAACACTTTGGCGCCTCCTATACTTGGGTTATCGTTACCCTATGCAAAGTATACTATTAGGGCTAGCTCATGTCAATAGCTTTTATAAATTTTTTTATAATTAATAAGATCCAGGTAGGTGCCGCTGCGAACTTTTGGGACGCTAGGCCGGCACACTTCAGGGAGCGATATACTTGAACGGCAAGGCGCCATCGAAACGCAAAAATCCGATTGTTTTAGAGCATCAACAAATTTTTTCCGCAACCGTTAACCCTGATACAGAATTTTGCTCCTGTTTTCGCTCGCGGGCATATTGCATTTTCCCCTAAGACGAGTTAAAATAAAAGCATGCAACAGGCTTAAATTCAGGCGATACCGATAACATCAAGAGGGGGGCGGATAGCTTGGTCACATTGAAAGAAATAGCGGAGGCGGCTGGTGTTAGCGTTATGACTGTCTCGCGGGTCATAAACAACGTGCCAGCCAAAGTGTCTGAAGAAACCAGAGCCCGCATAATGGACATAATATCAGAGCGCGGCTATGTTCCCAACTCTTTTGCCAGAAGCTTGTCATCCCGCTCGTCAAGGCTTGTGGCGCTCGTGGCCAACGGCGGCAACAACGTTCTCAGATCCCCTTACAGCGCAAGCATGGTAGGGCACATCTCCAGCTTTGTCCAAGAGCGGGGGTTCTCGCTTATGCTCTTCACAGTCGACGACGACTACGAGGACGTCACAAGGCGCCTCAGAACCTGGAACGTGGCGGGAGCGATATTTCTCGGGCTTTTTGACTCAGCGCTCAAGCGCATACGGAAAGACAACCAGATCCCCTTGGTTTTCACTGACTCTTACAGCACTGAGCGCCAGCTTACCAATGTCGGCATAGACGATTATCATGGGGGCGAGATCGCTGCCAAGCACTTGATTGATAACGGTCACACAAAGCTGGCCTTTGTGGGGCGCTCAGCCGAGAGCCCGGTATTGCGGGAGCGCATGCGGGGATTCATGGACGCCTGCCAGGAGCGCGGGGTAACGCTTCTTGAAGAGAGAACGCTGCCAGACAACCCGCCAGCGGACGAGATAGAGAGAGTTTTGCTAAAAGCCTCGGATCCACCAACAGGAGTGTTTGCCACATCAGATTTTGTGGCGCTGCAGATCATTAGCGTCCTCAGCGACCACGGATTGCGGGTGCCCGAGGACATTTCCGTAATGGGCTTTGACAACCTGGAGCTTGGCGCGATAAGCCGCCCAAAGCTCACAACCATCAAGCAGGACATAGAAAAGAAGGCCCAGCTGGCTGTTGAGCTCCTGTTTGAGCACATCCAAAAGCCCGGCACCCCGGCGCAAAACATGATACTGGACGTCTTCTTGGTGGAGCGAGCCTCTGTAGGGCGGTTGAAAAACACTTGAGAAAGGAGAGCGCATATGAGACAGTGGGAAAAGCCTGCGGGCGACCCAACGCCCAATCCCAAGTCAATAGTGGAAGGGGATGGCTATCGGATAACCGTGCTCACACCTAGACTTCTGCGGCTTGAGCAAGCGGAGGGCAACAGTTTCACCGATGCCCAGACCCAGGCGGTTGCCAACCGCAGGTTTGATTTCAGCCCATTCCAAGTCCGGCTAAAAGGCAAGGCCCTGGAGCTCAGAACTGATTTCTTGCGCCTGGTGTATGACGGAGGGCCTTTCTCCTCTAACGGGCTCAGCATAGAAGTCTTTTCTGGAATCAACGGAATCTGGCACTACGGAAGCCGCCCTAGCCTGATAGGCGGCACCGCCAGGACTCTAGACGAGGCTGACGGAGAGGTGCCTTTGGTTGACAGCATATTCTCAAAACAGGGATACGCTTTGATAAACGACTCCAGAAGCCTGTTCATAGAGCCGGACGGCTGGGTCAGCCCCAGGAATCCTTGCGTTGACCTTTACTTTTTCGCCTACGGCAACGACTTTCTGGGAGGGCTTGAGGACTTTTACAAGTTGGCAGGCTCTTCCCCCATGCTCCCTCGCTGGGCGCTAGGCAATTGGTGGAGCAGGTTCCATCCTTACACGGATTCCGAATACCTGGATTTGATCCAAAAGTTCAATGATTCCGGGATACCCCTTTGCGTATCCGTCCTTGACATGGACTGGCATGTGACAAGCGTTGACCATAAGCTGGGAACCGGCTGGACAGGATACTCATGGAACAGGGAGCTTCTTCCCGATCCGGAAGGGTTCTTGCAAAAGCTCCACAGCAAAGGGCTTAAGGTTACGCTCAATGTCCATCCGGCGGACGGGGTCCGCTCCCACGAGGACGCCTATTCAGATATGGCGAACCGCTTAGGCGTCGCTTCCAACTTCATGGACAAAATTCAGTTTGACGTGGCGAATCGCGAGTTCATGGAAGCCTATTTTGAGTTCCTGCACCATCCTCTAGAAGACGCCGGGGTTGACTTCTGGTGGATCGATTGGCAGCAGCAAGGGGGATCCAGCCTTGACGGCGTTGATCCGCTCTGGATGCTCAACCATTTCCACTACGCCGACATCAAAAGAAAGAAAGAGCGGCCCCTTGTCCTTTCCCGCTACGCCGGCACTGGCAGCCATAGGTACCCGCTTGGCTTTTCAGGAGACACCTGCATAACTTGGAAATCCCTAGAGTTCCAGCCCAAGTTCACCTCAGCCGCTTCATGCGCCGGATATGGCTGGTGGAGCCATGACATTGGAGGCCACTTCAAGGGGATCCATAGCGCCGAGCTTCAGATCAGATGGCTCCAGCTAGGCGTTTTCTCTCCAATCATGAGGCTCCATAGCTCCAACAGCCGCTTCAGCTCCAAGGATCCATGGCGGCTTGGCCCTGAGATGGCCCAGATCGCGACGAATTTCCTGCGCTTGAGACACTCCCTCATTCCTTACATATACACAATGATGGAGCTGTTCAACAGGACAGGAGCGCCCTTGATCCAGCCAATGTTTTTCAGGGAACCCACTGCGCCGGACTTGTGGGGGCAGTACTGGTTTGGAACCCAGCTCATCGCCTGCCCTATCACAAGCCCAATGGATCAGTCCACCAAGCTTGGGGGGTTCAAAGCCTGGCTTCCAAAAGGGATCTGGCATGACATCTTCACAGGCGAGACCTATGATGGGGGCAGATTTCTCAACCTTCACAGGGGCATAGAAACCATCCCTGTCTTAGCCAAGGCTGGCGCGATAATACCCATTAGCCAGGAGTTTGAAAACGGGGCGCAAAACCCCGCCAGAATAAGCCTTTGGGTTTTCTCAGGTTCCCAGGGAGAGTTCAGCCTTTACGAAGACAACGGCGCAAAGCCTGAAAGCATAGCTCAAGCAATCACCCGCTTCACTCTTGACTCTTCAGGGCTGACAATAAGCGCCCCTGACGGAGACGCCTCCCTTGTTCCGGAAAACCGCGTTTACCAGGTAAAGTTCATGGGATTTGGCAAGGGCGCTGTGTCAGCGGAAAAATGGGACGAAGAGCAAGGCGCGGCCTTCGTCACTGTGAAAGCCGGCAGGGAAAAAGCTTTTGTTCCCGTCAAAAATGCGGCGCCTGAAAGCAGGATTGCTGAAAGGGTTTTCTCCCTTCTTCAGAAAGCCGAAATAGAATATGACTTGAAAAGAGACATTTACGATCTCACCCTCAGAAGCGCCTCCAAGGTTGCCCTGCTTGGCGAGCTTGAAGCCATGAGCCTGCCCAGGCCCCTGGCATCCGCTTTGACAGAGATCGTGGCGGCAAGGATCGGGGAGCGGATGTAAACAAAACAAGAACTAAAATCTGGAATTCCGGGATTTGCGCTCCAAACTCAGATGGGGCGCTGAACAGGGTTTCATATCAAAAGGCCAGAAACGTGCCAAAGGCCCGCTTGCTTGCAAGCGGGCCTTCTTTTTGCGACATGCTCGCGAGCGAAAAGCTCTGGCATGCAAACAGCTCAACGCGCGAGATCTGCTTGAATGCGCATGTCTTTCTGTCTCAGGCTTTTTTTACATCTTAGGGCCTCTTGGGTAATGCGTCGGCTTATCGATCTGCCCCATCCTAGGCCCTGCTTCCAAGTGCCTTCTGCGAAACTCTGTAGGCGGATACCCTATCAGCTCCGAGAATATTCGCGAGAAGTAATTGGCATCCTCAAATCCTGCCATGGAAGCTATCACTGTGACAGAGCTGTCAGTGTGCATTAGGTACGTCTTGGCAAACTCTATCCTCACTTTGTTGATGTAGGCGTTCAGGTTGACGCCTGTGCGCTTCTTGAACAAATGGCTCAAATAGCTTTCGCTGCAGTGGCAGAAGTCGGCTATCTCGGAGACCTTGATCCTTGAGTCGTAATTCTGCTGTATGTATTCAGTGGCGTGAACAATGATGGTGTCCTCGGAGGACGAGATGTACCTTGCGTTTGAAAGCCTGGCGTCTTCAGGCTGCGCGTTCTTGAGGGTCCAGTACGTGTTTCCCAGGTATTCGGCAAGCATTCTCACAACAATCAAAAGCTCTTCCACATCAGTGTCAACGTTCTTGATGTTGTCTTTGTAAAGCTCAGAAGCCTTTGCCGCATCCTCTTTATCCTTTTGGAAAGCCTTGGCTATCCTTCTTTCAGTCTTTACCTCGTTCGACTGGAAAAAACCAACGCAGATCGCTCCAAGCAGCATGCCATCGCATTTAATGGGAAGGACGTGCTCGCTCAGCCCCGCATGGCACATGCCAAAAAACTCTCCCTCTTTCTCCAGCTTGTCTCTCATGCCTTTCATCATGGAGAGGCAGATGTGGTACCTCTGGGAGTGCTTTATGTACATGCAAAACGGGTTCGTGTGCGCCAAATACGGCCTTAGCGCCTCGTCAAGGGACTTGTTTATTGGGACAAACCCGCAAAAGTCCTTGACGCAAACCTGGACGTTGTATTTGGAGATGATGTGCTCGAGATAATCCGATATGCACTTGTAGCTCACTCTTTCTCCCCCCTTTTTTAATTTTTTATCCAAAAATTTTTGAATTTAAGGATTTTCGCTTTAGCCTTTGCGCCATCTGGATATTTATGCTCTAATGCTTGTCCTAAGCCGCATTATGCTGCTTCCTTTTAATATGTGCATAATCACAAGAAGGCCGCCTGGAAAACGAGGCTATTTTGTAGATATTCACGATTTCCTCTTTCCAGTTTCGCCAAAATGGCTATAGCTCTTTGAAGATGCCCGCCCTTTCCTAGCGCTGCAGGGCCCCGATTTTTTTGCTTTTGGCAAAAGAGCCAGTGCGAGGCGCAAAAATAGGCAATCAATTAAAGCAGAATAATCTAGAACGTTAGCAGAATATTTAATGCTCGTTCCTTGGTTAGATGCTAAACTTAGTTCAAGGATAAAAACGAATTGGGGGCTATCTCAATAAAATCTAAGCCAAAATCAAGATTTCAGGATGCCCTTAATTCATTATACCATAAGCGGGTTCGCTCTTTTTAGGATAATTGATCCAATTGGTTGTCCCAAGCGAGCCATTTCCACAAGATCTCGCGGCAAATCCAGCAAGCCCAAGCAAACAGGGGGATTTTACAATGATGAAACAAATGCGCTCCCAGGTTGTTGTGGCCGGCGGCGGCCCTGCGGGAGTGTCAGCCGCATTGGCGTCTGCCCGACTTGGGCGCGAAACTGTCCTTGCAACAAACCGGCCGACGCTGGGGGGCAACTCGTCAAGCGAAATTCGCCTTTGGCCTCGCGGCGCCACAGGCGGCGGCTCCTTGTTCGCGGAAGAAACAGGCATATGGGGCGGCCTCAAAATGAAAAACCTTTATGCCAACCCCGATTTCAATCCCTACATTTGGGATGACGTCCTGCTTGACGCGTGCGTGTCAGAGCCGAAGCTGACTCTGCTGCTAAACGCCCATGCCCGCTATGCGGAAATGGATGGCGGCAGGATAAAGTTTCTCAAAGTGACACAGCTTACCACTGAAGCCGAAATAGACATTTACGGGGACGTTTTCATTGATTGCACTGGAGACGGCTCAATCGCCGCGTCTGCTGGAGTGCCCTTCATAATAGGAGGCGAGGAGTCCAACGGATCATCATCCTCTTTTCCTGTCAAGACCCAAGGAAACTCCATCCTGTATTCCACAAGGGACACCGGGAAGCCAACCAGGTTTGTCGTGCCCAGTTACGCCCATTCCATCGATCATATCGAGAGTCTCCTGAACAGGGGCGGAAGGATAATCTCCGAGAAGTCAAACGGCTGCGATCTCTGGTGGTTCGAGTATGGCGGGGAGAATGACACCATTGCTGACAGCGAGGACATAGCTCTTGAGCTGAAAAGGCTTTTGATGGGAGTTTGGGGCTATATCAAAAACAGCGGCAAATTTGAAGCTGAAAACCTGGCCCTTGACTGGATAGGCTCTCTTCCCGGAAAGCGCGAGTCAAGACGGATGAAAGCTGAAAAGACTTTGGCCGAAGAGGATCTGCTGTCCGCCAGAACCCATCCCGACGCTGTATTCTACGGCGGCTGGTACATGGATTTTCATCCCCCCGAAGGGATATATTCAGAAAAGGAAACCTGCATACAGATCCCCGTGAACGTTTACCAGGTTCCGTTTGGTTGCCTTTACAACAAAAAGGTTGACAACCTGTTGTTTGCTGGCAGGATCATAGGCGTCTCGCCAAGCGCTTTCGCCTCAACAAGAATAATGAACACATGCGCCTTGTCTGGCCAGGCGGCTGGAACAGCGGCAAGCTTGGCTAGTCTCCATAACTTGCCAATAAGCGAAATCGCCTCTACATACATTAGAGATCTCCAGACCTTTTTAATCAGGGATGACGTATTGATCCCCTATCTAGACCTAAAGGATCCCGCTGACCTGGCCAAGGCCGCAAGGGTGGCAGCTTCAGGCTGCTCAGACGGAAAGTGCGGGCCTCCAGTTGGCCTTGCTCCTATTGAAAAGGACACCTTTGCCGTGCTTCCCGGAAACCCAGTCGCCGCTCCTGTGGAGCTTTTAGTCACAGCAAGCCAAGACGGGGTTTTGTCTGGCACATGGCATGACAGCCCTCTTCCGTCTCGCCGCTTGCTAGGCAAACCAATCCAAGGCTTTGAAGTTCCTGTCAAAAAGGGTTCCGCCCGCTGGATTTCATTGCCCGCGCCAGCGGCCCAGGGATTTCTCTCCATGAGCTTTGACTCCGCTCCTGGCATCTCCATTCACCTGGAAGAGCGCCAGCGCACTGGCTTCCTGTTTGGATCAGCCAACAGCTCGGAATATTTTTACCCGTGCATAGAAACGAACATCCCTATATACACCCCTTCAAGCGTAATCGACAGCATAGGCAGGCCTTGGGCAGGCCCTGGTGCATGGGTTGCTGACACGCTGGACAGCCCTTGGATTGAGCTTTCTTGGGACGCCCACATAACAGCGCAAGAAGCCAGGATCTACTTCAACCCTGATTTTTCCCTAGAGCTGGCCACTTCCCTCTTCTCCTCCTGGGAGCCATCGCACATATATACAGCAAGAAAAGGCATGCCGCCTCAATTGGTCAAAAACTATTCCGTTTATGTCAAAACCGATGACGGATGGGAGCTGGCTGAAAGCCAGGAGGAAAATTGGCGCCGAATGGCGATAATAAGATTGCCTGAAAAGCCCTTTAGCAGCTTGAAGATATCAATCAAGGAAACCTACGGCGCTCCTGCCGAGATTTTCAAAGTGAGCGTGTATCCCCGCGCGAACGGCGCGTGATGCATAGGGGCTAAGAGCATTCCTCAAGTGGCGCGGCAAAAGTCATAGCGATGCTTTATCGCGTGACTTTTGAAAGCCATAAATTTAAGTTTGGGATATGCTTTATGCCCCAAAATCAGCCCGAAAGAGCTCTTCGGGCTAGAAAAGCCAAAATCGCCTGGCGCCAGCCAGGCTTGCGGGCTAAAACTTGGGACAAGCGCCCAGCTTTGGCGCGCAAAAATAGAAAGCGAGGACATCAGAATGAAAAAGCTAATCGCCCTTTTCCTCTGTGTGATTTTTGCCATGGCTTTGGTTTCCTGCGGCCAAAGCGCAGCTCCGGCATCAGCTGCCCCGCCAGCGGCCGAAGCTACCGCAGCGCCTAGCCAAGCGCCAGTCCAACAACCCGCAACCGAAGCTCCGGCAGCCCCAGCTCCAGATCCCGCTCCTGCGCCTGTTGAAGTCGTATGGGCTGGCTGGTCCGGCGAGGAAGACGCCAGCAAAGCCATCTTCCAATCAATGAGAGACACCTTTGGCGCAGCTACTGGAAACACTGTCAACTGGATTGGCTGGCCTTGGGCCGACACAGCGCAGCAGCTCCTTATCAGGACTGACGGCGGAGAGACTCTGGACATTGCCCAGGTTGACATCAGCATCTACAACACGGTCGAGCAAGCTGGAGTTCTGGCAGACCTTAATGAGGTTCTTGGCGCTGACTACCTAAAAGCCAACTTTGAGGAAGCGGCTCTTGCAATCGGAAACAGGAACGGCAAGCAGACAGCAATGCCTTGGTCCATGGCATCACTTACCATGGTATATAATCCGCAAATCCTCGCGGCGGCTGGCTGGAGCGCGCCTCCAACAACAATCGAAGACTTTGAGAAATGCCTTGCTGACATCGCCGCCTACGATCCAGAAACCATCCCTTACGCTGTAAGCACCAAGGACGCCACAGCCGCTGGCGATTTCGCCCCATGGCTTTGGACTTTCGGAGGATCCATCTTTAACGCTGACGGATCGGTTGCAATCAACTCCGACGCTGGCGTAGCCGCTGTTGAATGGTACCAGAAGCTTTTGGCCGCTAACTACATCCGCATGGACATTGGCCGCTTCGAAGCCCGCCAGATGTTCGCTCAAGGAAAAGTGGCATTCTATGACGACGCTGTTGTGGCAAAGGGAACAGCCGTCAACAACGGCGTTGACCCGGCGTCAGTGGCAGAGGTTTGCAGCGCCATCCCGCGTCCAGTCCTCAAAGCTGGAGACCAGCCTCAAAGCACCATGTGGGGCCACATGCTTGTCATCTTCGACAAGTCCAAGGTCAAAGAGCAAGCGGCAGAGTTCGCGAAGCACCTTGTGAGCGAGGAAGTCGCCATGAACTACTTCAACAACAATGGCATGCCTCCCACATTGAAGTCAGTTGTAAGCTCCCCTGCAGTGCAAAACGACGCGTACGTGAAAGGCTTCCTTGAAGCCACAAAGTCCGCCCGCCTTGAAGAAACCGCAACCCTTGCCACTGGCGGAGAGATAAAGACCATCATAACCGAAGAGCTCCAGGCTGCGCTCCTTGGATCAAAGAGCGCAAAGCAGGCTGTGGATGACATGGCCGCCAGGATAGGGTCTCTTTAAAAAGTTAATTTAAAAAGTTAATATAATGTTATGTTAAGTTAAGTTAAGTTAAGTTAAGTTAAGTTAAGTTAAGTTAAAAAGTTAAGTTAAAAAGTTAAATCAGCCAAGCTTGCGAAAACAGCAAGATTTATTTATAATTTAAAGCGCAAGCGCCAAGCGCTTGCGCTTTTCCTCTTTCAGAAAGGCAGCCGCACAGAAAGGAGGGCGTGAATGACAAATCATCAAAGGCCAAGAGGCCTCACCGACCCGCAAGCTGGATTTCTGCTTGTGATTCCTGGTCTTGCAGTATTCCTTGCAATCATTGCCTATCCGTTCCTTAATTCGGTTTTCATGAGCTTCACTGACAGAAACATGATGCGACAGGTTTGGGGCTTCGTTGGATTTGAGAACTATGTCAAAGTTTTCAAGGACATTTACTTTTTGGACACACTTAAGAACACAGCCATATTCGTGGTGTGCGCGACTGTCCTGCCGTTTTGCCTAGGCTTGGCCTGGGCTGTGGTATTGAACCAGGGCTTCAAGGGCTCAGAGATTCTGCGCGGCGTGACATTGGTGAACTGGATTATCCCTGGAACTGCGATAGGGTTCCTATGGATGTGGATATTTAACGGAGAGTACGGAGTGCTAAATGGCATTCTGTCCAGCTTTGGCGTAAAAGTGAACTGGCTGGGCGCCAAGGGGACAGCGATGATGGTTGTCATCATAGCCCGTACCTGGCAGATGCTCCCATGGTACATGTCCTTTCTCTTGGGAGGCCTTCAATCTGTTTCCCTTGATGTTGTAGAAGCGGCCCGCATAGACGGCGCCAACAATTGGCAAGCGTTCACGAAAGTGATCCTGCCTTCCATGGCGTCAATCGCAACTGTTGTCCTTGTCCTTGGCATTATCGGAAACCTCCAGCACTTCGACCTGCCTTGGGTAATGGTCGAAGGAGGCCCTGCCAGAGCTACAACCACCTTCTCCATTGAAGTGTACCGCACAGCCTTCAAGAACTGGAACCTGGGCAAAGCCGCTACCATAGGCACGATCTGGGCCGTATTGCTGGCTTGCTTCAGCTTCCTTTACCTGAAGAGCATAGACCGGCAAGACACCGACTAAGAGCATATCCCAAATGCCGAAAAAAGCGCGAGATAGCGTTTGTTCAAGGGCAAACCGCTAAAAACATCGATGCTTGACTCAGGCTTTAACGAGCTTTTCCCGCGCCATATATTAATATCGGGATATGCTTTAATGGAGGAGAAAAGACATGTTTCAAAAAACCAAGCCGTTTACTGCCTTCGTAATCATTGTGTCTGTAATCCTTGGCATCTTCATCTTCTTTCCCTTGCTGTGGATGATAAACACAGCCTTCAAGCCAGCCGCCAACACTTTCGACCTCTACTTCTTCATTGGGCCTTTGACTTTGGCGAACTTCAAGCGCATAGTAACAGACGCCCAAATTTTAACCTACCTGAAGAACAGCCTTATCGTGTCTTTCGCATCTAGCTTCATGGCCACCTTTGTCTCAGCGCTTGCCGGCTACAGCCTGTCCAAGTTCAGGTACAGAGGAAGAAAGATTGTAATGACCATGTTCATGATGTCCCAGGCGTTTCCCCAAGCGATACTTCTTCTCTCGATATACCTGATGATGAAAGGGTTTGGGCTTCTTGGCAGCTATTGGGCCCTGCTGCTGAGCTATGTCACATTCACTCTGCCAGTTGGCACTTGGACTTTGAAGTCCTATTTCGACCAGATACCAACAGCCCTGATTGAGTCATCCAAGATAGACGGCGCGGGATTTTTGAGAACCATGGTTCAGATCATCTTCCCTCTGGCCGTTCCTGGCATGATATCCATCGCGATCTATGGCTTCGTCTGGAGCTGGAACGACCTTCTTTACTCTTTGACCCTTGTCACGGACAGCGCGAAACGAACTTTGGCGCCTGGGCTCTTGATGACCTTCGTAGGAGAATTCACCACCAACTGGGGAAACATGATGGCAGCGTCTATCGTTGTCTCAGTTCCCGTTGTGCTTGTGTTCGTCTTCCTGCAGAGATACTTCATACAAGGCCTGACAGCTGGCGGCGTGAAAGGCTAAGAGCATGCTGCTGCTAGCGCCAGTTATTATATGCACCAATGGCAACAGGCGGGAGGGCTCTTTCGCCTGTTTTTCATGCAATTGGAAACCGCATATAATAAAGCAAGTTCGCGTGCTTATTGTAATGATTTAGCAAGGCTCAACAATCCAGTTGAGAACCTTGTTTTTTATTTTTTAAGCTGCCGTATTAAGAGCATATGGCTATTTGTAAATCCTTATTTCCCATCTATAGCTGTCCCATACGACATGAGCGTCAAACTGCTCCATAATGTAGCGCACTGGAACGAATGTCCTGAGGTTTTCGCCATCAAAGACTGCAGATCCCAATCCTTCACCGACATCTTGTCCTGTTGTCACAGTCAAAATCTTGTCGCCTACAGAAATGGAAACCTTGATCTCGTTTTGCCCATAAGGCGCCCAGTCCACGGTCGCTCCCAGGGATTCAGCTATGAAACGGAGCGGCACCATTGCCCTTTGGGTTTTGATGTCAATGTACGGCTCAACGTCAAGCGTTCCTGTGGCATTAGGAGCGTTTTCCGCGACATATTTCTTTGAGCCTATGGCCAGAGTGATCCTCATCAAATCGTTTGCGCGAATTAAGCCATATGTTGCCGGCTTTTCAAGTTCCTCAATGTTATCAAAAAAAACAAACGTCTTTTTGTCTTCTGAAAATTCTCCTCCCAAGCGTTTCGCGACCTCGCCATTTTCATCATAGGCAACGCCAGTTAATCCAGGCATTTCAGAGTTAAAAAGATACGGCATATCAACAGCAATTTTTAAGGGGCTCAGGTACTTGCCAAAATATATGATCGGCGCCACGACAAACTTGGCCTCCAAATCGCTTGCTTCACCTGCCAAGACATTAACCGCTGCCACCCAATAATCTGTATCCGCTTCAACGCCCTTGAAAGTTGGCATTGGCGTCGCAGCTGGAACATCTTTATCCGGTCTAGCGCGTTCTATGTTTATATCATACATCAACTGTTCTACACCTTGCGCGACAACAATTACCCTAATCGTATTTTTTCCAACATCCAATGCCTTTGCTCCAGTTCCGACTACAATAGCGTTGGGGTTGGCTGCAGTCGCTTCTACAAATACGCTCGATGTATTATAGGGCACTTTTGCTGAGTAATTGAGAACTTCAGGCAAAAACTGATCGACAAGCGTGACGCCTTCAACAGATAGAGATGAAAGCTCATTGGCGGCCGAAGCAATCGGCTCATATCGCGCTGATATCACACGATCACGCTCGGGGCGAAACCTGTATATGAGATCTGAGGTCACGAAAATCTCATCTTCGTCATACCAACCTGTAAACTTCCAATTGGGGTACATAATGGCTTCAAGCTGCGCATTTGAGCCAATCCAAACGTGTTGCACTTCGGGTGTAAACTTAAAGTCATCATAACCTTTCAGACTGTTTACATAAAATGTCTGTTTGCTTACACTAAGCCAAGCCGTTTCCAACGCTTCTCCAGACAGTTCCAGGTTTTTTTCAATAATGGTGCCATTAGTGCTAAGCTTGTATTCAGTTTTTGAACTATCGTAGCTATTCAAGTCTTGATCTGAATACGTTGGCGCTAAGAACTCAACGATCTGCCCCTTTGTTATAGGCACGTCATAATATACCAGTATTCTTTTAACATCAGTGCTACGTTTTTCATGCACCGCACATGTCATCAAGCCGTCGCCTGTCGCGATTAATTTAATTGTGTAGTCACTTCTAGCATCCAAGCTAACGACCTTTTCGCCATGGATTGCATACCTATAATATACATTTTCCTGCGGCACACCATCGATTATTGTAGTAACCAGCTCACCTGAGGGATTGTAGACCTCAACATCAACGTGGCCATCGATTAGTATATCCCTGACTTTGTTGTTCATGAGGGCCTCTTCTGATTCGGCTATTTTTGCTTGCAAGCCTAAAATAGGGTAGCCAGCTATAAGCGCTCTTGCATTCGAAGAATGCGCATTGCAGCCAACAAGGCATGCGAGGCTTATGACGCATGACAAAATAAAATTTATTGCTCGTAGCACTAGGCAAGTAATATATTTATTGCCAAACATGGTTCCACACGCCTTTCTTGGGGCAATCAGCTATACAAAATTCATTTCGCAAATCAAGCCATATGTTGCAGGTTTCTCAGGTTTCTCATTAATATCATAAAAAACAAACGTCTTTTTGTCTTCTGACAATTCTCCTCCTAAGCGTTTCGCAACAACCCCGTTGTCATCATAGACAACACCCGTCAGGCCGGATTTTTCATGTTCAGAGAGAGGCGGCACATCAACGGCAATCCTTGTGGGGCTCAGGTATTTGCCTAAACGCAAAAATGCCGCAACGACAAACTTGGTTTCCAAAGTGCCTGCGTCGCCTATCAAGACGGTAACCGCTGCGATCTCACCGCCTGTATCCGCATTAACAACCTTAAAAGTTGGCAATGGCGTTGCTGGCGCGCTACTATCCGATTGCTCACGGTTAATGGTTATGTCGTACATCAACTGTTCTTTGCCTAGCGCGGAAACAATTATCACTATCTGATTTTCGCCAACATCCAATGCTTTTTCTCCAGTTCCAACCACAATAGCATTGGGATTGATTGCTGTCGCTTCTACAAGCACGCTCGAAGTGTCATAGGGCACGGTTGCTGAGAGGTAGTAGTAAAATGACTCTTCAAGCGTGACGCCTTTAACAGTCAGAGAAGAAAGTTCATTGTCGACCGAAGCGAGAGACTCAAATTTCGCCATCAATTTAATGTCACGCTCAATGCGGAACCTGTACACAAGGTCTGTTGACACGAGAACCTCATCTTCATCATGCCAACCTATAAACTTGCTGTTTGGATAAACCTCCGCTTCAGCAATCGCAAGCCTCTTCTCCAGACAGTTCCATTCTTTGTTCAAGAATAGCTCCATTCGTGCTAAGCTGGTATTCTGTATTTAAAATGGATCTGTACTTGTTTAACTCTTCATCCGAAAACGCCGGCGCTGAGCAGTCAAATATCTGGCCATTGGTTATCGGCACGTCATAATATATCAATAGTTTGTTAACTTTATCATCGCTATGCTCGTACAACGAGTATGTCATCAAACCGTCGCCTGTCGCAGTAAGTTTAATTGAATAGTTGTCTGTCGCTGGAAGGTAAACTATCTTTTCGCCAGCTTCATCCATCTCAGTGATTAAGCTTGTAACTCTTTGCGGCGTATCATCGATTATAGCAGCAACCAGCCCTCCTGAGCGATTGTAGACCTCAACATCGACAGAGCCATCGATTACTATTTCCCTGTATTTGTTGCTTGAAAAAGCGCTTTGTCCCATTGCGATATCTACGCTCCTTGTTTGCGCACCTTGCCAACAGACTTCGCTGCATCTATCGCAAGCCCGTTTGATCTGCAAAATCTGCAAGTTATATATCATTATATGTCAAATTTGACACATTCATACCTTTTTGCCATGTAAATCGCCTAGCCTTTCTTTCGTATGTTTGCTTATAAGCATGTATCCTTCATTAATTCGCCGAGTAATTACATCAAAATATAGCTTATATTTTTATTTCTTAATATTCAGCAACAAATTTACAAGATTATTTTTAAACTAGCAATTCAACATTGCAAATACATGAATTCCACCTAGCATTTGCATAAAGCATCTAACAATTCGCCGCAAAACCTCAACTAAAACTAAAATGGCCTACCGCTTCGAACGCCCCTGCGTCCCCGGTCGAATCCGCTGCTTATGCTTCACTCTTAGACTTGGCATTCGCTCCACAAAAGTTCTTGGACACCCGGGAAATAAACACGTCAGAGCCACGCCCCAACAAATCCACTCTATCACGTCCAAAGCATGCAATAGCATGTCACCACATTAACTTTAGCTTAATAAATCACATAAATATAGCGTCAAAACGCAATAGTCGCTTTCTTTAGCTGAATCCATCTGGGTAAAACAGCTGTTGTTTACAGCAAACTTTCAGAAGTTCGCAACAATGCACAAAATCATCTCAAACTCGATCAAATTGTCGAGTTTCCTTGACCCCAATAGAGCCTCTAATCCAATTGTCCTACCAACATTCCACATTTCAGCATTTCAATCTCAACTGCTTGCCTCAAATCCTTGCCTTCCCCTCAATCCGTTGCCTTTCCCCTCCAACTCAAAAAAAACCGCAAAGCCTTTGCGGAACAAAGCCGTGGCCGGCTTTGTTCCGCTGCGGCTGGCTGCAAGCCAGCCGCATCAGCTTTGCTCCTCTCCAAAATGGCCGCGTTCAGCCTGGATCAGTTGTTGGAAGGTGTTTCTACAGTGCCATCGGGTTTGACTATAGTTCCGGGAGGCACAGAAAACGAAGAATTGTCTTCCCTTATTAAGGTTCCGCCATCAGGAAGCAGAAGAGATCCGTCTGGGTTTTGCACCCTGTTCGTGGCTACAACAACGAAGGTTCCAAATATGATTTCGCCAAGAGCAGGCTTAGGCGTAATCGAGCTATTCGGGTCTGGCGTTGGGGTAGGCCCAATCACGTTCCACTTGGCGTAAATTGTGTAGTCTTCATAGTAGACTGTTGTTACTGTAACCTTGTCGCCCACTCCGCCTTCGCCAGTGTACCAGCCATCAAAGCGGTATCCGCTTCTTGACGGCAATGGCAGCGACTTCAGGGTTCCGTTGGTTGCGGTAACTGCGGAAGACGGGTAAACCGATCCGCCGTTGGCGTCAAATGTAACCGTCTTTATGGCTGGATTCGGGCCTGTCGACGGGAAATTGGCTGTGATCTCCCCGCTGTTTGCGCCGTTAGCCGTGCTTATCGCGCCTTCAACGTTAAAGAAGTTCTCAGACACTCCGTCAAGCGTGTATCCAGTCTTGGGCGTAAGGATTATCTTTGCTGTGTAAGCTGTCAAGTACTCATAGATTCCGCTTACTGCCGGAGTCCATGTCACTGCGCCAGTATACTCGTTTGTTTCCTTGATCTCATAGGCAGGCGCAAGTCCGGCGATAGGCGCGGCCAGCACGATGCCAGCGATGCTGACAACAGAGTCAGGCTCTCTTGGCGCTTGCTCTGTCTTCGGGAATACCGCTGTCACAACTCCGCTATTGGCGTCGTTGGTGGCGATAGCTCCAGAAACAGTGAAGCGGTTGGCAGGAACCCCCAAAAGGGTATAGTTCTCTTTTGCCGTCAAATTTATAGTTGCTGTATAGACTGTATCGTAATCAAAAACTCCGTCTATATCTGGGGACCAGTCCACATGGCCGCTAAACTGAGGCGTGTCAAGGATCGACCTTGAGGGGGCTTCTCCAGGGACTGGCGCTTTAAGCGTCAACTCAAAAATCTTGATCGGATCCATTGGAGCTTCAGGAGCTGGCCCTGTAGCCGGGAATGTCGCGAGCACAGTTAACTCGCCTTCACGGTTGGTTGTGCTGGTCGCTCCGAAGACAGTGAAGAAGTTCGCGCTTAAGCCGTCCGTTGTGTATCCTTCTTTCAGCCTCAGATCGATTGTAGCTGTGTATTCTGTTTCATAGTCAAAGTACTCGTCAACAGGCGGATTCCAGCGAACGTCTGCAGTATACTGCTCTGTCTCCCTGATTTGGCGCTCAGGCGCGGCGCCAGCTTCAGGCGCTGAAAGAGGAATGTTAGAAAGCGTGATCCGCTCTCGCTCAGGCTCCACGACAGCTGGCTGGGTTGCTGGGAACACGACTGTCACAACGCCAGATCCAGAAACATACGTTACAGATTCGGCATCGGCGACAGAGAAGAAGTTCTCGGCTACTTCATTAAGAGTGTAGCCAGGCTTGACAGCCAGGTTGATAGTTGCTGTGTATACGGTGTCATAGTCAAAATACTCTGCCGCCGCAGGCGACCATGTCACTGTTCCGCCATACTGCGCGGTCTCAGAGATCAATGTCGCGGGCGCCGCTCCACCTACTGGAGTGGAAAGGCCCAAGGCAGGAATGTTGATCTTCTTGTCAGGAGCGGCCACGGTATTGGGGAATATGGCCGTGACTATTCCGCTGTTTGCGACGTTTGATGTCGCCAAGGCGCCTGGCACTTCAAAGTAGTCCTCAGGCACTCCGTCAAATGTGTACTCGCCCTTTGCAACAAGAGCCACTGTCGCAACGTATCCCGTCGAATAGGCAAAGCCCTTTGAAGCTGACGGGTTCCAGAAGATCGCGCCAGAGAATTGCTCATTCTCTTTGATCTTGTTGTTTGCGGCAACTCCAGGCTTCGGAGCGCTGAACTTGACCTCTTGAATGTCGACCATAGGCTTGCTCTCAGTCGGATGGAACTTGACTGTCACAAGTCCGCTTGCCGCCGCGTGGGTTACGCTTTCAGTCGCATCCTTCTTGAAGTGGTTCTTCGGAACGCCAACAAGCGTGAATCCAGGTTTTGGCGTAACGTTAACAGTTGCGGTGTAGGTTGTGTTATACGCGAAAGTTTCTTTCACTTCTGGCGACCAGGTGATGGTGCCAGTGAACTGCTCGCTTTCGCCCAGCTGGTAGTCTGGCGCGTAGCCTGGCAGCGGATAGCCAAAGATAAGCTCGGAGTCACTAATTACGTAATCCTCAGAGTACTCAGTCTTCGGGAACGTTATTATGACAGTTCCGCTTCCGGCTTTGTTTGTAACCTGCTTGGCGTTTTCGTTCGTGAAGAAGTTCTCCGGCACGCCTTCAAAGGTGTAGCCGCTCTTAGCTTGAAGCTCAACGGTTGGATAGTACTCTACATTGTAAGCAAAGATTCCGTGGACTTCAGGAACCCATGTCACAACTCCAGTGTACTGCTCGGTCTCCACTGTCAATACAGGCTCGACTTCAGCTCTGGGCTGCGTCAGGGGGATTTCTTTCAAGTCAACAATCTTTGCGGGAGCGGTGCCAGTCCTCGGGAAGACTGCAGTCACTGTTCCGCTGTTTTCCAAGTTCTCTGAGAAGGAAGCGCCCAACACGTTAAAGTAGTCCTGGGGCACTCCAGCCAAAGTGTATCCAGCCCTGGGGCTGATTTCGATTGTGGCTGTATAGTAAGTCTCATATCCGAATGTCGGGTCTGATGGCGACCAAGACACTGTTCCTGTGAACTGCTCGGTTTCCGCTATGCTTGCTGCTGGAACGCTTCCAGCGGAGGGAACCTCGATGTGGATGTCCTTAAGGCTTATTGTTGCCGCAGGCTTTGGCTCAGTCTTCGGGAACACTGCTACAACTACGCCGCTGTTGGCCTCGTTTGTAGAGCTCAAGGCGCCAATGACGTTGAAGAAGTCCTTGGGCACACGGTGAAAGTAGTATTCGCCAAATGAGGTAAGCGTGATTGTAGCGGTGTAAGTCGTATCGTATTCAAAGCCTTTGTCAGCTGAAGGGCTCCAAATGACTGTTCCCGAAAACTCGGTTGTATTCGCCACGTAGCGAGCAGGCGCAACACCAGCCTTAGGGGCCGTTAAAGATATGTCCTTCTGGCTTACAGTTTTAGGAGGATCTACCTCAGTCCTGGGGAACGTTGCCGTAACAATGCCGGAGTTGGCTGCGCTCTGGGTTTCGGTGGCTGCTGGCACTTTGAAGAAATTGGCCGGAACGCCATCCAGAGTGTATCTGCTCTTCGGTGTCAAATTGACAGTCGCTGTATATACCGTGTCTTTTTCAAATCCGTCAGGAGCTGCCGGCGTCCAGGTTATTGTTCCTGTATACTGCTCGGTCGCCGTTATTTCGGTTGGAGCTTCTTCGCCATACAATGGCGCGGGAATCGGTATTGTAGGAAGGCTTACGACTGTGCCCTCAGCGACTTCAGTCCTCGGGAACAACGCAACCACTTCTCCGCTGTCGGCGGGGTTTGTGGCGCTTGTCGCGTTCTTGACCTTGAAGAAGTCTTTTGCCACGCCATCGACTGTGTAGCCCGCTTTAGGCCTCACCCTGATCTCCGCCGTGTAGAGAGTGTCATACGCAAAAGTTCCGTATACCTCTGGAATCCATAAAATTCTTCCTTCGAACTCATTGGTTTCTACAGTGAAGAATTCCGGAGGATTTCCAGCCTTTGGCGCCACAAGCGTAAGATCAGCGATGCTGATCACCTTGTCAGGCACTTTGTCCGTCTTCGGGAAAATGGCTGTAACCTTGCCGGAGTTCTCGCTGTTGCTAACTACGTTGGCGCCAGGCACTAAAAAGAAGTCCTTGGCTACTCCATCAAATGTGAAACCAGGTTTCGCTGTCAAATCGATGGTCGCAGTGTAAATTGTGCTGTAATCGAAAACCGGGTTAGGCTCTGGGTACCATGATACAGTCCCTGTGTACTGGGCGGTCTCAACCACCTCGCTAGCAGGAGCGGCAAGAGCCTTGGGAACTGGCACACTTATGGATCCAAGCGTTACTGGCCCTGATGTAGGCCTGTTTGCTGTAGGCTTGAAAGTGGCTCTTACTACGCGGCTCTTGGCAGCGTTTGTTGTTTCTACCGCTTTCTTTACGGTAAAGAAATCTTGGGTGACACCCTTGAAAGAGAAGCCCTCTTTCGGGGTAAGAGTGATTACGGCGGAGTAGGTTGTTCCAAAATCAAACCTTCCGTCTACAGGCGCCGGCTTCCATAACACTTCGCCGAAGTACTCCTCGCACTCAATAATGTTTGTCGGCGCTGTCTCGTTTGCGACAGGCGTCGCGAGCGAGATTTCATCAATGCCTACCTTCTGCGCGTATTTTGATGGATTGTTGTCAAAAAAGGCGGTCAATTCGTATGTGAGAGTATTGTACTGCACTTTCCTTGACGCAGCGACCCTAAAGAAATCATATGGGGTATAGAGCAAGGTGTATCCGAACTTTGTGTCAAAGGTCACGAGAGCGCTGTAATTTTGATCGGGCTCAGCGTTTGGCGATTGGACCGGATACCAGAGAATGGTTCCTGAATACTCTTCATTCTCGGTTATTGTTGGCGCACCCTTCACGCCTTCAACTGGAGGCTCAATTTCCACGTCGCGGATTGTGATGGGAATTCCGTCAGTCATTGGATATTGGACTGAGATCCTTCCTGAATCACTGATGTAATGAGACGCGGTGGCGCCAGGAACTGAGAAGTAATCCTCGAAAGGCAGACGAAAGTATCCTTTCTCGAAAGTTATGGTTATGCCGGCCACATAGTAAACTCCTGGCAGGAACTTGTCCGCGACTGATGGATACCAAGTCACACGGCCAGTAAAGCCTTCGCCGTAGGCGGTTTTGGACGGAACCTCGCCAGCCACTGGCGCGTTTACTCCGAAAACTTCACTTCCAGGAAATTTGACGTCCATGATCGGGAAGACAGCGTTGACTATTCTGCTTCCAGCCTCGTTTGTGACAGTTGCGCCCTCTATCTTGAAGAAATTCTCAGGAACCGAGTCAAATGTATATCCTTCCTTGGCCGTGAGAGTGATTGTGGCTTGGTAGCTTGACGCGTAAAAGAACACTCCGTCTTTGACCGGCGACCAGGAAATCGCGCCTGTGTACTGATCTGTCTCCACAATCTCATACACGGGAAGTTCCTTTGCTACAGGCCTTGCCACTTGAAGGTCTGATATTGTTATTGGCCAGGTGGCCTTTGCCTTGGTTTTCGGGAACACAGCTGACACAGCGCCGCTGTTGGCGAGATTTTCAGCGTTCGCGCCCGCCACTTTGAAGAAGTTCTGCTCAACTCCCTCAAACGTGTAGCCATCGCTAGCCTCAAGGCTGATCAAGGCTGTATAAACCGTATCGTATTCGAATGAGCCTTTGACTTCAGGCACCCACGTAACAGTGCCCTTGAATTGGCCATTCCCGTCAATGGAAGTTCTGGGGGCCTCTCCAACAACAGGGGCAGTCAGTCCGTCAATGTCGGCAAGGCTTATAGGCGTAAGCTTATCATAAGCGGTTTTCGGGAACACAGCTATGACAACGCCGGTGTTCGCTTCATTTCTCGCTGAAACCGCTCCAGGCACAGTAAAGAAGTCTGCTGGAATGCCCAGGAATGTGTAGCCAGGCTTTTCTCCAAGGATTATGGTTGCAGAGTAAACAGTCCCATAGTCAAAGACTCCGTTGGTTAACGCTGGCTTCCATGAAACCAATCCAGAGAACTGATCAGTCTCAGTGATGTTCCTTTTGGGAGCTTGCCCCCCTACAGGGCTGGTTAACGCTATGCTGTTGATAGAAACAACTTCGTCAGTCGAAATCGACGTCGGCGGGAAAACAGCTGTGGCAACTCCGCTTCCGCCTATGCTCGAAACTGAATTCGCTCCAGGAACCGCCAAGAAGTTGTGAGGGGTTCCAGCAAACGTATATCCAGCCTTGGCTTGAAGCGTAATGGTAGCTGTGTAGATTGTGTCGCTTTCGAAAACTCCGTTGACTTCAGGCGACCAAGAGATCGTTCCTGTGTACTGGTTGGTCTCTTCAACAGCCAAGTCAGGCTCTTGCCCGGCTACCGGAAGATCGACTCCAAGGATGACGTTTCTGTCAACCTTTGAAATCACGGTTTCTGGCACTGTGACAGCCTTGAGGCAGATGTTCGCTCCAGCGCTTGTCCATCCGCCAGATCCGGTTTCGCTGGCGTAGCTCTCTCCAGCATTGAACACTGCTTGGTTGTAGTTGGTCTTTATCTCAGCGGGAGTTATTCCGCCAGTGTATTCCGCTATGATCGCGAACTTTCCGGCAGGAAGAACAATGTTGTCCTTGATGTTGAATGTGTTGTACCCAGCGTATTGGGAGACGAGCTGGCCAAGGTACCTTTCCTTGTTCAAGCTTCCCGGCACGCTGCCGTCAGTGATCGATGTGTCAAGGTAGAGGTTCACGGTCTCGCCCATAGTCGCTGAATAGACTTTGAGCTTGGTGAGCTTCTCTCCAGCGGTCGACGTGAAGACGTTGGCGCCGTTTCTCCAGGAGATGAACCAGGACAGGCCAAAGGGATCGTAGTCATAAACTTTTTCGAAAGGGTTGTTCTCTTCGGCTGAGTCATACACAAAAGCCGCGAATCCAGCCCAAGCGTCTTCATAGGATATCCAGAAGTAGCCGTTTATGCCCCAGCTTGTGCCCCAGCTGTTTTTGCACAGCCAAGCGCCGTTTTTGGAAGGCCTGTTGGCTTCGTTGAAGTTCGTGGCAGGATAGTTGTCATCCCAGCCAACAACAGCGACAGCGTGGTTTGTTCTGGGTGAGCATGGAACCCATGTTCCTGTCGAGTTAAGCTCTTTGTAGTCAGTGAAGCTTTTTGGAACCATGTAAGCAGAAGTCTCGCTGTTCCAGTTGGCTGTCTGCCCAGATCCGTTGTTTGTCACGGATCCGTCAGCGTAAAGGCTTATTGTGGCAGCGCCGTACTGCAAGATGGCGTTTTGGATAATTTCGATGTCATACGAGGTGACAGGAGTCAAGTCATAACGGATGAGAGTTTCCGGGTCAGACGGATAATCGCGTGTTATTTGCCATACATTAGGAACTGTGTAAGAGGCTGAAGCATTAGTTATGTCATCTAACGTCATGTTGCTAGCCCCGCCAACATCATCAAACGGGTCCGCTCCAGTCTTGACTGCTCCGCGAAGCTGGTTGCGCATCAAGTACGCCATGAGCGTGCTGTCGCTTCCGCCTCCGGTTACCCCCCTGTTGAACCCAAGAAGGTTCGGGGTGTTTTTCAATGTGCTTGCCAAAGCTCCTGCGGCATGGTACTCCGACAGATCCAAGATTGTGCCGGTTTTCACTATCGTCGCGCTTTCGATTGCGGCAATGCCGGCAAACGACCAGCAGAGGCCGTCCGCAGCTTGGTTCTTGACTGGCGATTGGTTCTTCACATTGCTTGGATCGTTGTTATATGCTGAGTCTGTGGTCTGCGGAGCGCTGCGCCCCACTCTTGAAACCATGCCTTGAGGCAGGGTAATTCCGTCGTCGATATACCCCGTCCCATGCACTGCACTTTCCTCCAAAGCCAAAGCCGTCCTTACACCATTGCCTGCGAACGGCACAGCCAGCGCGGCTGCGAGCAATAGCAACAACACCGCAATCTTGGGGCGTGTGGCCCATTTCTTCATAATGCTGCCTCCTCTCGTATCTTCAAGCGGGTTCCTTGACAAGCGAAGCCATGCCGGGCCTTCGGTCGGCGCGCGTGAGCCCTTGGGGCATATCCCAAAATCGCAAAGCATTGCCAGGGCTCTGGCGATTTGCCATAAGCCGCATGTATTTCTTTGGAATACGCACTTTATAACCCTCCGCGCAACGCCCGCATGGCTGCTTTCAAGATGCCCGCTTTTAAACGCATACCCTTGCGGATATGCTGTTGGCGCATATCCCAAAACTCCTGAAATAGCCAGAAAAAGCCATCGCTGCTTTAGAGCACTTTTTCAAGCTAAGAGCATATCCCAAAATTATATCCGAGGCAGCGGAAAAATCCGGCATTGAAGCATTTGCCAGGATTTTTCCGCTGCCATTTCGGAATTTTGGGATATGCACTAAAAATCATTTCGGGATATGCTTAGAGGCTGCAGCGTAAACGGACTTGTTAATCATCTTGATGATCGCAACCTCCCTTTGTACTGTTCTTGGCTTCCTAGCCCACGAGCGCAAAAAGCCTTGCCATAACAGTATACTTTATTTCGCCTAATTTTGCAAGCCTCTAGCTGCAAATTTCGTCGCATCTCGTGCGAGACTATTACAGCTCACTAAAATAACCGAAAATTCGACACTTTGTTGTAATTCTTAAGAGTTTCAAGTTAAACTTGATAGCTGAAAATACATAATTACACGCTCATGAGGGGGCAAGTTAATTCAAACATTCAAGCCAGATTTTGGTTTGTCGACTCTTTTATCGCTGCCCAGCGCCCTGCAGGCGCTGGGCAGGCGCTGAACCTTAGTGATCATTCATGCTTGTTGCGCAACTATTTCACACTTAGTCGCTAAATTTTACATTGTCGAATCCTGGGCATAATGGGCCCGTTCCTCCCATTCCGCCATTTATTCCAGTACGATAAATCTCTGTCAAATTGGTTTGCAATAATAAGCGTCACTATCCGACAAATTTAGGCTCATATCCAATTTCCCCAACTGAAATGAGAAATGTAAGCCACAAGTTCTGCACACAGGATTGGCCGCTTGTGTTATACTGTATCCATATCCCAAAATTCCAAAAAAAGGGCGCAGGAAAAGTCATACCGATGCTTTAACGCGTTGCTTTTCCAAGCCTTAGCGCGTTGCTTTTCCAAGCGTTATAAAAAAGTTTGGGATATGTGCTGTGCGCATTACGCGCGAGCGAAAACATCCGCCAAATTCATTTTTGCTTTCGCTCGTGAGCAATTCAATTCTTTGCATTTCCAGAATTCCCTGAACCGCCGGGTGAATCTGGTTCCGCTCCTCTTTGAGCGAAGCTTTATTTTTCTTTAGGGCATATCCCAAAATTAATCTTAGGGCTTGCGAAAGTCACGCGTTAAAGCATCGCGCGCCACTTGCGAAATTTGGGGATATGCACTTAGTTAGGAGAGACGCAGATGCATTCCTTTTCCCGCATTGCCGCAGTGGCGGGGTGCAGGGCATTCCAGTCCGCTTTCAAGGCTGGGGCATGCCTTATCCCATGGCCAGCCCCCCAAGTGGTTAAAGGAGAGAATTCCTTGCAGCAGCTTCCGGGCTTGGCTAAAAGGTTCTCTATTGAAAAGGCGCTTGTGGTCACAGATCAGACCATAGCGTCCTTCGAGCTGTTCGCAGCCATGACGGAAAGCTTGGCCAAGCATGGCGTAAAGTGCGCCATATATGACAAGACGCCTCAAAACCCTACGACAGAGGCTGTAGAAACCGCTTTCGGCCTCTACAAGGAAAACTCTTGCTCAGGGATTATAGCTATTGGAGGCGGCTCCCCTATTGATTGCGCCAAAGGGGTTTTATGCCGGATAGTCCATCCAGGCAAGCAGCTTGGCCAGCTTAAGGGCGTTTTCAGGGTTCTCAAAAAGACGCCTCCCCTCTTCGCCATTCCAACCACTGCAGGCACAGGAAGCGAAGCCACTTTGGCGGCGGTGATAAAAGACTCTTCTACAAAAGAAAAGTACGCGATTTCAGATCCGTCTTTGATGCCTGACGTCGCAATCCTGGATCCTTTGCTTACGCTTGGCCTTCCTCCGTCAATCACGGCAGCGACCGGAATGGACGCGCTCACTCACGCGGTTGAGGCTTGCATAGGCAGATCGAACACCAGGGCCACGACTGTAGCCGCCTGGCAGGCCGCCAGGCTCGTTTTCGAAAACCTTGAAACAGCTTTCAACAATGGAAAAGACATAAAGGCCCGCTCCAACATGCAGCAGGCCGCTTACTTGGCTGGCGTGGCGTTCACCAGAGCTTATGTAGGCAACGTCCATGCGCTGGCGCACGCGCTTGGCGGCCTTTACGGAACCCCCCACGGGCTTGCCAACGCCATTCTCCTGCCCGCCGTCCTTGAAAGGTACACCGACAGCGTTTGGACGCCTTTGTCACAGATGGCAATCGAAGCTGGCGTAGGCGCTGGGGGCTCCACCCAGGAAAGGGCGGAGTCTTTCATAGCGGAGATCAAAAAGCTCAGCGAGTCTCTGGGCATTCCCAAAAAGCTCGATGACTTGAAGCCCCAAGACATGCCTAAGCTTGCCGCCAGGGCCGCCGCCGAGGCTAACCCGCTTTACCCTGTTCCTGTCATCTTCTTTCAAGAGGACTTCGAACAGATCCTGCAGGGGATGCTGCCGTAGCGCACAGTCGGAAACGTGGCTGTCGTACGTCAGTTAGGGATGCCTTAGAGATATCAAAATCCTCAAGCGCGGCTTTTCTTAGGCGCAAAATTAATTTTGGGATATGCTTTATTCTATTTTTTCTTGAGCCCAGAGTCTGCAGACTTTGGGCTTTTTTCGTGCGCCTCTCGCTAAAAAAAGCCGTTCTCCCCACTATTCTATGACTCCGTCCATGTCTTGCGATTAGGGACTGACATTTAGAATCTTTCGTGGTTTTGCGCCAATTATAACCGTCTTAAAACCGCAAGTCTGACATCGATTCCGCATTTTCGAAGGTGCTCCCAGGTCACGCAGCCTCGCGCCCGTCGCGCCGGGCCAGGCTTTCGCGCCAACCTGGAGCGTAACCCCTACTTCAGAAAAGGCGCGGCGCAAGCCATCCCAATGCGGCTTGCAAGCGCAAATTTAGGGATGCGCTTTTTGATGACACCTTTCAACATATTCTTCGACTTGGTTGCAGCGCTACTTCACAGTTCAAATGATCTGCAAATATGCAGCCCCAGGTCTTCCAGATTTGCTTTTGCGCGGTTTTAGCCGCTTTTTGAGGCGTGGGCGGGCTATTCATATCAATATATTTCCTGTTCAAGATTAGAAAAAAATAGGTTCGGTCTGCCCCATGGATGAAATTGCGGAATTTTGGAATATGCGCTTATGGCCATGTTATCCGATGCCAAGCAAACTTTCGCTTGCATATAATCATTGACTATTGGCAATCTCAAAGCTATAATTGTTCTGAGAGAAAAGGCAACTGCCCATTGATTCCCATTAATCTTTATAAGATCCATGGTTAGATATGGGATTTATAGAAAAAAGAGGTGAAAAATGGTTTTTTCTAGCCTCCCATTCTTGTACTTATTCTTGCCCGCCACTTTGCTGCTTTACTATCTGGCGCCAGGAATCAAGCTCAAAAACGGCGCTTTGCTGTTGGCGTCAATAGCGTTTTACGCTCTTGGAGAGCCCGCGTATGTAATTCTTCTTGTTGCCGCCACATTCTCCGCATACGTGTTTGCTCCAAGAATAGCCAAGAACCGAGAGTTGGCAAAGGGAAAGGTCTTGCTTGCCATTTCGGTTGCGATTAACGTTTCGTTCCTGCTAGTCTTCAAGTACGTGCCGCTTCTGGCGAAAACCGCAAACGATATCTTTGGCGCCTTTCTTCCGGTTCCAAAGCTTCAGCTACCAATCGGGATCTCCTTCTACACGTTCCAGGTTCTGACGTACACTATCGACGTTTACCGAGGGAAGACCGAGCCGCAAAGATCCTTCGCCAAGCTTCTGCTCTACATCTCAATGTTTCCCCAGCTTATCGCGGGGCCCATTGTTAGGTATGCGGACGTCGAGAAGCAGATCGAAGACCGAACCGTGTCAGTGCCCCAAATATCCTCAGGCATCTTATGCTTTGTCTGCGGGCTCGCAAAGAAGGCGCTGATCGCTGACCACGCCGGGAAAATTTCATCAAGCCTTTTGGGCACAGGCGCCATGTCCACGATAGGTGCCTGGCTTGGAATTCTTTTGTTTGCGTTCCAGATATACTTTGACTTTTCTGGATACTCCGACATGGCCATAGGGCTTGGGAGAATGTTCGGGTTTGAGTTCATGCAAAACTTCAACTACCCTTACATCTCGCGCTCAGTCACCGAGTTTTGGCGAAGGTGGCACATGTCCCTGGGAACCTTTTTCAGAGACTATGTCTACATCCCGCTTGGCGGCAACAGGAAGCGCCAAGGATTGAATATCGCGGTCGTTTGGATCCTGACCGGCTTCTGGCACGGCGCTGAGTGGAACTTCGTTCTGTGGGGCGCCTATTTTGGCGCAATCTTGGCCGTTGAGAAATTTTTGTTGCCCAAATTTTTATTGCTAAAATTTCTATTGCCCAAGATTCACTTGAAAGTCCCAAGCGCAGCCAAATGGGCCGTATGCTTTTTCACAGTGAACATTGGCTGGGTCATCTTCTCCAATACTGACCTCTTAGGCATCTGGCATACGCTTGAAGCCATGTTTTCGTATCGCGCCGCTTCGTTTTTCGAGGTGTCAACGGCAAAGCAAAGCGTTTTGTTCCTGGCGTTTTGCATGCTGGCATCCACCCCCTTGGCAAAGAATCTGGCAACGCGGGCCCTAAAATGCCCAGCTTTGATGAGCCCCGTTGGCTCTGTGGCGAGCTCTTTGGCGGTCGCTGTTTTCTCCTTCGCCATTCTGGGCCTGTGCACCATATCCCTTGCGGCTTCTTCGTATAGCCCGTTTTTGTATTTTAGGTTTTGATTGCAAGAAAGCAATGCCAGACCCGTTTTCGCGTTTTAGTTTTTGATTATAAGAAAAGCCATGCCAGCCCGTTTTCGCGTTTTAGTTTTGATTATAAAAAAACCATGCCGGCCCGTTTTCGCGTTTTAGTTTTGAGGTGCATACATGAAAAGCAAGCAAGGCCTTGCCATTGCGATCATCTTTTTTTTCGCCATAGGCGCTTCCGGTGCCTGGGCTTTAGCGGCCCCCAAGCCCACTTTCTCGGATTGGGAAAACCGTGAGCTGGCGCCGCTGCCGTCCCTAATCGTCAATGGCAGCTTGAACCAAAACTTCTACCAAGAGTTTGAGCGCTACTACACTGACGCTTTTCCCTTCAGAGAAACATTGGTGAAAGCGAACCAGTTCTTGTCGACAGCGTATAAGATTGACTTGTTTTCCCCTGAAGACGAGATAAAAATAGTGGCGGTCGACAGGTCGCATGAAGTGGTTGACTTGGAGAACAAGGCTGTCTTGGATGATGATGGCAATGATAATAATGAGAACGAGAGCGTTCCCGCCTTCAAGCCAGTAACAAAAAAAGCCACCCCAACCCCAACGCCAACCCCTGCAGCAAGCCTTACATCTTTTACAGCTATATTGAACAATATGATCTTCGAGATTTACAGGATCGATCAGAAAAGGATGGAAAAGACAGCTGACCAAATAGACGCCTTGGCGCTTGAATGCGGGATCCCGACTTACGCGCTCTTCCCTCCCGCTGCCTCGGAGCTCTATCTGCCTTCCAAGTACCGCTCTCCTGAAAACGAACAGGCGCCCATGTTTGATTACTTGGGCAAATCTCTTGAGAATGTCGCCTTCGTCAACACCTTCCAAAGCTTCCTGCGAAGCAAGAGCGGCTATCTCTTTTTCAGGACAGACCACCATTGGACTGCTGACGGCGCTTACATAGCCTTTATCGCATACTGCAACCAGACCGGATGGGTGCCTTTGCCCCGTTCAGACTACAAGCGCGGAGAGCGCTCTGGATTTCTTGGAAGCCTCTCCAAGCAGTTGGCAGCGTCTCCTGAAGGGAAAGGCGTAACCCTGGACACTGTGAAGTACTATATTCCCCAAGGCCCGATAACAGCCATGAACTACAGCTCAGCTGACATGTCAAGCGGAGATCCCAGAAGCGTCGTGATTCCTGACTACTCCAGGAACACCAACCTCTACAGCATATTCTTTGGCGGAGACACGGCTCTCCTGCACATGAAGAACGAATCGGAAAGGGTTGCCGGAAGAAGCGTAATGGTAGTCCGAGACTCCTACGGGCATGCCTTCCTTCCCTTTATGGCTTCCGAGTACGAAGATGTCTACGCGGTCGAGCCCAGGTATTTCTCAAACTTTCAGCTTGCCGACTTTATCAAGGAACATGAGATAGACGAGCTGCTGTTTCTCAACAACCCATTTTCAGTAAGCGCCGAATATTGGCTGGACTGGACTGTTGAGCTTGATAAGCTGAAAGATAAGCCTGAAGATGCCGCAACTGACGTGGATGTTGGGAACTCAGAAAATGCTGGGAATTCAGGCGATTCTGGCAATTCAGAGGATGCTGGAATCCCAGAGGAAACGAGTGAAGCCGCTGCTGAAGAAGTTGCTTCAGGAGAAGCGGTTTCTCAAGAAGCTCCTATAGAGTAGCTAACAAAAAATGCCTCCGATTTAAAATCGGAGGCATTTTTCTTGCGCTTCTTGTCAGTCAGAGTGCAGTTTAGGGGGCAATCACAACTATAAGTACTAGGCACTCGGGGTCTGCCACGATTGATTCAAATCCCTTTCAGGAAGTTCCCATAGCATGCAAAAGTCCGACAAGTTTGCTCGTTAAAGCCCGATGCAAACACTGTTCCAGGACTTTGGCGATTTTCCTTTGAACATTTTGCAAACGCTATCCGGTGCCTTAACGGAATTTTGCGATATGCACTCAATTGCTTGAGAAGCCGCGCATAGGCACTTTCAACGCGATTACAGGTAAGCAGCCAGAAATTTTAATTTCAAATCCCTTTCAGGAGGCAGCGCTCCGCCGGACGTCCATAATTTTTTCAAATCTCTTTCGAGAAGCATCGCGAGATTTATAACTTTTTTAAATTTTTTTGCTTGCCTTAACTCAATTTTGGGATATATGCGGGCAACGCGTCCGTCAGTTAAATCCCTTTCGGGAAGCAGAACCACACTTTGCGCTATAATAGCATATCCCAAAATAACAGAATTTCGGGTTGCTCTAAGGCACAGGAAGCGTCCGCCCACATTCAAGGGCAAATCGCCAAAGCCTAACCAGCCTCAATTTTGGGATATGCTATATTTAGTAGAAAACTTGTTAAATAGAACCAACACTGCGCCTTCAAAGCCCTTTCGGGATACCGGAAATGCACTCAGTGCTATATTTTAGTGCATATCTCCAAAAATTTCAAATCTCTTTCATGTTGGCGCTCCGCCGGACATCCATAAATTTTTCGAATCTCTTTCGAGAAGCATCACGAGATTTATAACTTTTTTAAGTTATTTTGCTTGCCCTAACTCAATTTTTATATGCACCGAGGCGGGCAACACGTCCGTCAGTTAAATCCCTTTCGGGAAGCAGAACCACACATTCAAGGGCAACTCGCCAAAGCCTAACCAGCCTCAAATTTGCGATATGCTATATTTACTAAAGAACTCGACCAATCGAAAAGACACACTTTCAAATCCCTTTTGTGAAACCGGAAATGCGCTCAGTGCTATATTTGCGAAAAACGAATTTTTCAAATATCAAAAAGCCTACAAGTAATATTTCAAGCCCCTTTCAGGAAATGTCGGCCTACGCAAAACATAAGCATAATGACAAAACCAGTCCTGCGCTTAGGCGAGAAACCAGGAGTGCCGCAATGCCAAGCGCAAATCCAGTCCAGGACAATCATTGACTTATTACTTATTCTACCACGACGCCTTTCGCTTGTCAACAAAATTTCCGCTACCTGCAATCAACATAAAACGGGACGCTTAAATCCACGCCCCAGCTAGAAGCTCTAGCTTTGGGGATGTGATCATATTCAAGCGTCCCGATAGCCTTAAAATTAATTATCTTGGATTTTCCAGGGACACGCTCGCTTCCTGCAATAAATCGCTAAAAAAGCAAGCGCCCAAAGCGTCGCGCAAGCCCAAAACCAGGTTTAAGCTTCGCGCCCTTAATTGGAACCTTTGAGGTTTATCAGGGGATTGGCTTCTCCCCTAGCTGCGACTTTAAGAGTTTTATCCGTTGTGTTTGCGATTGCGGCTAAAAAACTGAGCTGCGTTGGGCAAAGCAAGGCTTGGCATAAAGCCCCTTTGAAAACCAAGCCCCGCTTTGCTTTGTGAGCTTGGCGCATATTCCAAAATTAAAAGCGTTCGCCAAGACTTTTGCGGTTTGCCCTTGGGCAAGCGCTGATCCTCAACTTCTAATTTTGGTATATGCGCCTTATGAGCGGCGTGGCAAGCTTAAACGAAAGCGTCAAAGATAGCATGTATAAGCGTATAGATAGCGTGTCTGAGCGGCGTCTTTAGCTGTGTGGCAAGCGTGGCGTTAGCGCGTGAAAACCGCGGCGTGATCATAAAGTAGGCAATGGCGTAAGCGTGTCCGTAGCGGCGGCTGAAGAATGTAAGAACTGTGTAGTTTGCGGCGTATGGCGCTGCGGCGGGTAGCGGCTTTGAAATCTGCGTTCAAGGCCATGTCCCAAAATCCGTGGCGGCAATCGCCGCCTTGAAATTTCGGGGCATGTCAAGCATCGTAGGCGCATAAAAGCTCATCAAATAAAGTGTCGTTAGGGCATCTAGAGCATAAAATATGCTCTTAGTGCATATCCCAAAATTCCGAAATGGCGCCGGAAAAATCCTGGCGATTGCTTCTACGCCGGATTTTTCCGGTGCCTCGGATAAAATTTGGGGATATGCTCTTAGCCGCAATGTTAGCTGTAGCAGATAATGGCAAGTAGTGGGCTGTAGCGGATAAACCTGCAAAGGCCCTGCAACAGGCCTTTAGGCCTGATGCTTGCGTTGTGAAACAGGCGGGCAGGTGAAATCCACCCACAAGCGAAAGCAACCCGGGCTTGCTAATAAATCCCGAATTTGCCCTTTGTGCGTATCCTGCAGCAAGCGCTTGCCGCCTGCTAAAGGATACGGCTTTGCTTTCGCTTGTGGGCATGTTGCCCTAGCTTAATCTCAGGATAGCCGTGAAGCGCATCCCGAAATTAGAAACAACACTGTGGCTTATGCTATTGCTTAGTTCATACCCCAAAATGGATATGTTTTTTATTGCATATCCCAAAATTTTTAAAGGACGCCGGAAAAGGCATGCGCCGCTTGGCGCGCGGCTTTTCCGACCCTAAACTTAATATTGGGATATGTTTTTGCTAGTTGAGCATCTCGAACTGGCTTGTAGTTTTTTCTCGAACAAAAGCGGCCATCCTGTCCAAAACTTCGTCGGCGTTTGAATTCGACAATACCATGCTTATGGTCTTTACGCTAGGGATGCCGAAAACCAAAGGCAAATACTCGTGGAACCAAGCCTCCTGCTCCTTCACATGGCTGTGTATTCCCTCAAGTGACTCCTTGCCTTCATACAGGGAGACAAAGACCATTACAAGGACGTGTCCAGGGTTGTGCATGAGATTTGAAATGCCACGCTTGTCCCTGCATCTGGCGGAAATCTTTATGAGCCCGTCCATAACCTCGGCAGTGCCCTCGCCTTCAAATACGCTTCCTTGGCTGTACAATTCCCTCAAGCTCTCAACCAGCTTTGCAGGGAACTTTCCCTCCTGGCTCCTTTGCTTCTTTTGGACATGGGAGGCATCTGCGCCTACAGACGGCATGTTGGCTGAAAATTTTATACTGGCCACGCAATCACCCCTCCTGTCTAG
>JAISWZ010000216.1 GCA_031270945.1 Clostridiales bacterium
TGGTTGCGACTTTTACCCTGACTTTGCCTGAGGATAAAGCCTTTAGTTTGAGAGTGCCATAATCGGAAGCGGTTTTGTCAATCTCCGCTTCGGCTGTTATGGCGTTTTCGCTTTCATCGGCTGTTACCAAAGACCAGGTAAGCGCTGATTTTGCGTTGACAACAGATCCTGACGCTGTGAATTCCAAAGTGTCTCCGACCTTAGCGTATTTGGGCCCAGTGAGGCTCAAATTGGGGTCAAGGACGTATATTGCGATACCGCCCTCCTTTCGGCTTGGAACGATCAAGTCAGTGACGCTGCCGGCTGTGCCTGCAGTTATGGTGACTTTTCCGTAACTGTAGGTTTCGTCATAAGTTCTGCGATGCTTTGCGTAAATGTCAACAAGCGCCGAGCTTGCAGGGAAGATGGTTGAGTTGAATGAGATTTTTTGATCCTTGTCGGCTCTGTTTATTGCGACCAGAACGGACTGGAGTGGATCATTGTCGTAAGTGGCCACAAACGAGAGAACCGCCTGGCCATTTGTACTATTAGAGTCATCGTAGTCAGTTCCGTAAGCGCTGTTGTATGTTCTTGCGCCTTGAGAAAATGCTTTAGAATAATCATCCCTTGAGTTAAGCAACGCTTTGTAGTGTTGAAGCATCAAGGGATTTTTTTCGGCAAGCAACCAGTCGAAATCGTAGCGGTTCTCGTCTTGCTTCGAGTCGCTGTTATTTGAGTATTTGCCGAACTGAGCGATCTCTTCTCCATAATAGATGACAGGCTGGCCTCTGGAGGTTATCTGGAGAGAAGCGGCATTCATCAATTCGGAGTATTTCAGTTCCGCAGAGGCATCGCTGATAAAGCGGGTTGCGAAGCTGTCCTCGTCATGGCTAGACAGAAACTGGCCTAATGTCAAGTTTTGATGGATGTCGAAGAAGGTCTCTCTATCCTTGAGCGCAGCTACGGTAGATGAAATGTCTACCGTTCCGGATGTGCCCTGCACCTTGATCTGAGTGCCATTATCATTTTTAGCGCTTATCGTGTCTGGAGAATTCCAGGTGGCAAACCCAAGAGCGATATTCTTGAAATCAAAGTCAAGCAGCGAATCCAGCTGATCAACGGCAAGGTAGTCTTCGGAATATACGCCGTCATTTTCGCTGTCTCCAAGCCGATCCCACTGGGCCGCGTACATTTCGCCTATCATCTTGAAATTTGGATCAACGCTTACCACGGCCTTTTTCAACGCTCTCCATGTGTCATTGTCCACATGCTTGACAGTGTCAACACGGAAGTAGTCGATGCCATATTTCTCTATCCACCCAGCTTGCCACTTTGCTAGAAGATCCCTTACAAGCCAGTCTTCCGTCCGGAAATCCGGCAACCCCACCAATCCGGTTTTGATGCGGGAATCTTCGCTTGATGAGCGAAACATGGATAAGCCGTTGGGGAGAATGAACTTTCCGATCTCGGCAATTTTGGGGAACAAGCTGTTATTTCCTCCAAAGGCGGACCAGTTGCCAGCTACGAAACCATCCATTCCGTAGCCAGCGTGGTTTATAACGACATCAACCATGAGCTTCATGCCGTTATTATCAAGGGCCTTGGACAACGCGCTTAGATCGCCCAGATGCTCGTCAATCGCCTCGAAGGTCTTGGCCCAATAACCGGCATATCCGTAGGAAGTGTTAGCATCGCCCCCGACATTGAACTCGATGTTGTCTACCAAGGGGGTTACCCATACCGTGTTCACGCCGAGATCTTTCAGGTAGTCGACTTTGGAAGTTACTCCGTCAAGGTTGCCGCCGTGGTAGGCGCCATACCGCGTGTAATCTGATTGATTTGCAAATACTTGGGCGTAGCCGCTGTTCTCTTTGACTATCCTGCTGGAGAGCATGTCGCCAGCAGAATTTGCTAGTGCGAACCTGTCAGTCAACAAGAAGTAGATTCTGGCTTCATCCCAGTCAAAGTCGTTTTCTGCTTCTTCATAGGCTTTAACATCAAGCTTCGCTGTTGCGGTTTCTGTAGTGTTATTATCCATTGTGACAGTGACCGGCACGTCATAGGAATCTGCTTCCAGAGTTTTAGGAGCATTGACCGTCAGCTGAAACTGCCCTGGCACATGCGAATAGGCATTGACTGACGCACCGCCGCCAAGTTTGGAGAGATCCGCCTTTACTTCTTTTATTTTATTTGATCCTGTCACGCTTAGGACAGTCAGTTGCTGCCAATTGATGGGCGAATGCTTGAACTTGACTGTCAGCTCTTTGTTGACAGAAATGTTGACAGTGGCCTTTTTAACGATTGCGCCTGAAGCGGCTGTCGCTGTTGCTGTAATGATAGCGGTTCCAGCGCCTACGCTAGTGACAAGCCCATTAGCGCCTACTGTTGCTATGTCGTTATCTGAGGATGACCATTTCACTGCAACGCTAGAATTGGCTATGACATTGTAGTCAGCATTGAAAAGGGTCGCGTTGAGCTGCTGGGTTTCGCCAACCAACAGCTCAATGGGGGAAGCGTCCACGGGCGAGGAGGCGCTTACATTCTCATTCGATGAAACATCGTCTACGCGAGTGGCTGTTCTTGGGCTGATAAGCACATGGTCGAGGACTTGCGGCGTTTCGCCGTCATAGAGAACAACCATGGATCGCGGGGGAACCAAGTAGTTCCAAGTGCCTGTAGGAGTTCCAAACGCTTCTGTTCCGGCATGCTCATTGTTGACAACCACATGCAAACCCGAGGTTCCGAAGTTGACATCGGTGGCTGTTGAGCTTCCGTTGTAAGCAACATAGATGTATTTCCAGGAATCGTTGTTGGCGTACGGCCCGATCTTGAAAGCAACAACATTGCCGCTTCCGCTCAGGTCTGTTATCTTGCTCTTGATATCTGGATATTCGTCCATGCGGAAAGCGGGATGGGCTTTTCTAAGGGCAACAAGGCCAGCCACGTAGTCAAACACATCTTTGTAGGTGTCTTTGATAGTCCAGTCTATGGCGTTGATGCCATCGTTGCTGGAATAGCTATTGTGGTCACCTTTTTTGCTTCTCAAAAACTCATCGCCAGCCTGGAAGAACGGAATGCCCTGCATGGTAAGCAGCATCCCAGTGGAAAGCACTGAGCTTTGAAGGGATGCATTTCCGTTTCCTGTGCCCAGGAAATAGCTTTTATCTGGGGTCTTGAAAGGAGAGTTCCCCTTGATCTTTAACTCGCTTGGAGCCAAAACCAGATCCTTATAGGGATCGGACATGCTTTCGGCAAAGTCATGAAGGCTTTTGCCTTCAGTGTAAGAATACCTAATTTTGTCCCATAGGTTCAAGTTGTCATGGGCTGTGACGTAGTTGATGTTTTCTGACGCGCGACCGACCAGGTTGTCGCCGCCATAGACTCCTCCCAAAATATCGCCTTTGTAAGAGGTGTTCTCTGTCGCAAACCCTTTGGTTTGGTTATCAGATTCGCCTTTTATGGCTTTCCTGATTTTCTCGTTGAAGATCGCGAAGTCTTTGCCTGACCAAAGCGATTTGAAGTTATCTGTTCTTATTTGCTTGTCGCTATCCAAAGCCACGCTGCCAGCCGCCCATGGCTCTCCGTATACAAGGACATTGGGATCATTGACTTGAAGTGCCTTGACAAGCCCTGCCATGGTATCGCCGTCAATGATGGTCATCAAGTCAAACCTGAACCCGTCGATCCCGTACTCTTTCTGCCAATACAAGACGGAGTCAATAATGTATTTCCGAACCATTGCCTTTTCCGTGGCAACCTCATTGCCGCAACCCGAAGCGTCAACGAAGTAGCCCTCTGCGTTGGTTCTATAGAAGTACGTGGGAACTATCTTGTTAAAAGGCCCATCATCCACGCTATAGGTATGGTTGTAAACAACGTCCATCACAACCCTTATTCCTTTGTCATGAAGGGCTTTTACCAAGGTTTTGAACTCTTTGATTCGAGCCGTTGGATCTTTGGGATCAGTAGAGTATGATCCCTCCGGGACGTTGTAATTCTGCGGGTCATAGCCCCAGTTATAAGTTTTGGGATATGAATTTCCTGAGAGTGACGTTACATCCATATCAGTCAGATTGGGATCCAGCTCATTTACTGAAGCGAAATCAAATACCGGCAGAAGATGGACAGTTGTGATTCCGAGCTCGACCAGATGGTCAATCCCTGTTTTAATTCCTGTATCTGGAACCGTAGTCCCTGTAGAAATCCCTGCGAACTTGCCCATATTTTCTTTAACTACGCCAGATGACAGGCTTATGGAGAAGTCGCGGACATGCATCTCATACAAGATTGAATCAGTCTTGCTATAGGTGTCTGGATACTGCAACTTTGGGACATCTGCGCCGACACCCTCGCTCGCGTCCATATCCACAATAGCTGTCAACTGCCCATTGGCGGACAAGGCTGTCGCATATGGATCTACAGCGTAAGCTGTGGTGCCATTGAGCTGGGTCACTTTGTACATGTAGTAGCGGTTCGCCAAATCTCCTGTCACGGTTACGCTGTACACGCCTGTAGCAGGAGTTAGGGTCATGGCGTAAG
>JAISWZ010000243.1 GCA_031270945.1 Clostridiales bacterium
CTTACATCAATGTTGTAAGCACTGCGCCTGACCAGAGCGGAATTTTGAGCAATGAAGTCAAGTTCTTTATCGGAGAGGCCTACTACACTGTTACTGGTACGACCGTTTCGATGGACGTTGCTCCTTATATCTCAACTCTTAGCAACAGCACTTTGGTGCCTGCCCGTTTCCTTGGCAACTCTCTTGGGATCGATGACTCTGCTATTACATGGGATGACGTTACTAAGACAGCTACTTTCATAGCTCCTAGCAAGGTCATTCAGTTCCAGCTTAACAATTCCAACATGATCATCAATGGAACTTCAGTTCCGATGCTCAGCCCGGATGGAAAGCCTGTTACCGCAGAAATTAAGGATAGCAGAATTTTCGTTCCGTTGAGAGCGTTCGGTATTGCCCTTGGCGTATCTGTTGATTGGGAAGCTGACACTCAGACAGCTATCTACAACAAAGGCGTAGTAGCTTAAGTATCTAACTTAAAAAGCCCCCTTAACTGGGGGCTTTTTTGTGTGCTTGGCAAGCTATGAGTATACATATTCCTATACATGTCTCTTTTTGTTGTAACTGAGATGAAATGAGCACACATCTGGATGGAGGAATATAATGGCGTTGGAAAGTGTTTCAAGAGCTTCTTTAAGAAAACACAGAACTCTTGCACAAGAAATGAAGCGCAAATTGAACTCGCCGTTTAGCCGTTATCTGGATTTAAACTAGAATATTGTTTTTACGGCATCGCTGAAATTCTTACGGCAGAACTATTGTAGTACTGGCGTTTGTTGAATTTGAAATCAATCACTTCATCTGAGAATTGATTGATTTAGAACGGTTTTTGCATCAATATGTATACAGGTTTTCTTGTGAGCACTTAAAACTATATATTAACAGTTTGAAAATTGCAACGGTTGATTGAAAGTTTCTGTTTTCTATCTGTCACGCACTAACCATCGTTGCTTATGGGAGGGCATTTATGAAAAAACGCATTGCTTTATTGCTGGCATTACTAATGATCTTCGCTATACTTCCGAATACCGCTCTGGCTGCGACAGAGAGCATAACAGTTAACACTCTCGCTGTTCCAGCAAATTCAATCCTGTTTGAGACAGGAGTGCTGGAAGGCATTCACATGATAAAGATTGATGAATCAAAGTACGATGGAACCAGCTTTGATGAAAAAGCTGACTGGATTGTTGAAGGGACAGATTTGATAATCCCGTTTAGGTCAAATGTTTATGCTGGCTACCAATTCGCCTTGTCATTGTCAAACGCGGAATGGTTTTTTGCTCAAGCTACAAAGGATGGCGCTACATTTAAGACATTTAATGATGCCAATGGTACCTATGATGGTTCGACTAAAACCTATACCCGCACTTCAGGAAAACACCTTATTCAGCTAGGGAGTGCAGGGTATAGCGAGGCAGAGTATAAGCTTCAGGTTTCCTCCTTGGATCCTGCTAATGCACATGTGACCATTTCAAAGGACTATCAAATTACTGACGGTCTATATGGCTTGAGGATACCTCTAGTTTCAGTAGTTAAATCTGACTCAGCTGATGCGACTGTAGCAATAAATGGAGGAAATGCTTCTACTATATCGAGCCAAAAGCTAATCTTTGCTGTCTCGAGCAAATCAAATACAAAAGCGGTTGTTCTGGAACCTCAATCAGACCATGATATATTTGGAGGATTTACTCTAGCGATCCATGAGCTCAGGCCTGGCGTCATCCGCCAAGATGAAACAATAAAGCTGACATTGCCTGAGGGTTTCTACTTTGTGAATATAGGTGACGCTCTTGCCAAGAGCGGAGTGGAACCGGGCTTGAGCGGAGCGGCGCTAAGCATTAACTATGGCTCCACGCCTTATGCGTCTAACGATAAGATACCAACAATAACCAATGTTCCTGCTCCAGTAGCGGACTGGCGTACTGTAGTCATTTCATTTGACAAACTTAATCCCTCTGATGGATTGGCTGGAGCTCTATATCTTAAGGGGCTTCAGGTCAGGGCGTATGACTGGGCACCCTATGGAGATATTAATCTAGCAATAGAAGGCTCTTCAGGCGTCTCAAAGGAATCGGTAAAGATAGGGACACGCGTTGATTGGGGTATAAAGCTGGAGGCGGGAACGCCAACAAAAATTTTATCTGGGCGCTATGTGGGGCCTTCTAACAATGTGGCCGGGCAGACCATATCTGATGGCATTCATAAGACTGCCAGGGTTAGCCTTAAAGAGGGAGTGGCGAACTCCTGGTGGGCTACCAGAAAGACTGTGCTGGCATTGCCTGTTGCAGAAAGCGATCAGAAAGGTGCCAAGTTACGGAAAGTGGTAATATTCTCAAATGGCAACGTTAGCGGAATAGGAAAAGACGGAAACGGAATAACCCTGTATAATAACGGGAAGGACAATACCGCTGTCAGCGGAAGCGTTGTCTTGAATGACACGACCATTGTTCTTTCAGGGCTTCAGATAACCTCAGGAAAGACTGCTGAGCTCTACTTTGATATTTGGGTTAGCGTAGAGTATGGCTTTGGCAAACAGGTCGGAGATTTGAAGCTTACCTTGGATCGCACATCAAGTAGCGTTACCAACGGAGAGCTAGGACAGTCAGTTGTCATTGCCAAGGTAACCGATCCTATAGAAGTGAATACAAGGACATCGGATCTTAAGATAGGATACCAGTATCAGTCTACTGCTGATATTCAGATAAAGGAAACACAAGCGGGAGCTCTATTGGAAGGCAAGAAGGTTCTCGTTACCATAACCGACTATGTAAGCTCAAGCTTCTACTTCTCGCCTGGAACGCAGATAAAGGTAACTGAGGGCGATTTGAAGATAAGGAACATCTCGGTTGCTTCTTCAGCTGGGGGATTTTCTTCCCAGAGTGTGAGCTGGCTTTCTAAAGATGATACGACTACAATGTCCTTCGATATTGACAAAGCGTCTACTGTTCCATCGGTGATAACCATTTCAAGCGTTGGGACGAAGCTTGATCGCACAGTTCCTTTGACAAACAAGGAAAGCGTCAAAATCGTTGTTTGGGGCACAGCAGTTGCGGAGAACTATGGTCTAAGGGACAATAGCGGGAACACATGGCATTCAGGATTTGATACCCCAGGAGAAGTCCTTCCCTATGTAAATATCGTTTCTTCAGAAGCGGGAAACGCTCTTCAGAATGAAGTCGAGTTTATAATAGGAGAGACCTTCTTCTCGGTCAACGGCAGAACGTTTACCATGGATGTCGCTCCCTATATATCAAAGGCAAGCAACAGCACTCTTGTGCCAGCAAGGTACCTTGGAAACTCCTTGGGTATTCCAGACACAGCAATAGTCTTCGATGACTCAACCAAGACAGCGACCTTTGTAACTCAGAGCCAGGTTATAAGCTTTCAGCTAAACAATACCAGGATGACTGTCAATGGGGCAGAAGTGCCTATGCTTAGCCCTGATGGGCTGGCTGTCGCGGCTGAAATCAAGGACAGCAGGATCTTTATACCGTTGAGAGCGTTCGCTGTGGCGCTGGGGGTTACGGTTGATTGGGAAGCTAGCACCCAAACCGCCATATTCAATAAGGGCGCAAATGGAATTGGTTAACATGGAAGGGGCCTCTCTCGGGAGGCCCCTTTGCTTTTTGATTGAAATCTGGAGACCTGCAGAAACTAGTCGTGGAGCAAACGATGCTTCAAAAAGTTACATTACTATTTCATTTTCATGCTTGCAGAATAAAGCACCTTGATTTTCAAATAATAATTTCATCGGATATGCCGATGCTTACAAGCGCTTACTTATCGGAGCATTGTGGGTATATACCGTGAAAATTATACAAGGAGGAAATCGTATGAAGAGGAAGCTAGCTCTTATTGTGGCGGCAGTAATGCTGTTTTCAATCTACACACCAATAAGAGTACAGGCCGCCAGCAATAACTACTTGACAGATACTCTTACTGTCGCTGGAAATACGGCAATCGTGGAAGACAAGCTATTAGAAGCCGTTACTATCCTCAACACAACAAAATCTGGACTGGAAGCAAGCTATTTTGTAGATGGCACAAACCTGGTAATAGAATTGCAAAACCAAGCTTCTGAAGATTATCAGTTCAAACTAGAGTTGACAAATGCATCTTGGTTTTTCAGGGCCAACGCGTTTGCAAGTGATTATACTTCTGTAAGTGACCAAATTACTGAGTTTAATGCTTTGCTAGCTAATAAGCCATCATTGAGAAATGAAATTGGTCTTCCTGGTGATGGACTGATTAAAGTAGGCACTGAAATACTAAATGCCAATAAGGACTTTGTTTCGGATAACAATATAACCGATATGACTTACAACAAGCTTCTGGGATACTACAAACCTCATTATACAGCAGATAATGGTTACGCTAATACGTTTGGGAATTATTACAGATTCCCTCACAATTATCAGCCCAACCCAAATTCACTTGATACATGGATTCATGAATTGCCATACAAATTGGAAATATCACCTAACGACTCGAGCTTGGCTACCATAACATTACTGGGTAGTTCTGAAATAGGTGTACCTGGGTATCGCATTGTTATTCCTCTCGTAACCAAGACGGTTGATGAGAATGTCGATATTAGTGTATCTATCATAAGTGGTAATGCATCCACTATTTCCAATAACCGCTTTGTTTTCGCTACAACAAGTAAGGCTAATACAAACACTACAGTTAAAGATATAGTTGTTTCAAGAGATGTTTTTGAACCTGATAGCATAGTAATAACTGAACTTAGACCGGCAACCCTTCATAACGGATGGTTTACCATTAGCCTACCTGAATATTATGAGTTTGAAGAAATTGGAAATATTAAGATAGGAATAGAGCCGGGGCTAAAGTGGGCTAATTCTAACACCCATGAAGGCATAAAGATTGGAACTCCTCACTATTCAGATTATGATTATTCTGTGCGTTATCACCAATATTCGATCTATGAACAAGATAAACTTGTGACACCAGATCCTCTTGTAAATTACAATAGAACGGATAATTCTAAATTAGATATATATCTTAATGGTTTGGTGCCTTCAACAGAGATATTCGGAAAATTGTATATATCTGGAATAAAATTTTTCGCTACTGATGAAGCACCAGTTCCAGAAGCAGGTAAAACAATTGATATCAAGTTTACTATTGGTGACTTTGATCCAGATAATTTCCATACAGGTGTTACAACGCAAACAGGTATATTGCTAGCTCAAAGGGTTGATTGGGCTGTTATGCTCTCAACTACAGGAGATATACCGACGTTAGTATCAGGACGATATATAGGTGCATCACGTTCAGGCGCAGATGCAGGTGATGTACACAAAACAGCACATGTTGTGTTAAAGGAAAGCACATCTAACGCTTGGTGGGCTAGTAGGTTGACAGTGCTTTCAATGCCGGCAACAGATAATAGTCAGTTGAAAGGCGCTAAATTTAGAAAAGTTAAAATCACAAAAGCTGAGGGATTTGAAGGCTATATTACGGACTCATTAGCTGAAGAAACAAAATCATATGTAACATCTTTCCCTGAAACCAAAGAAGCTCCTATACTAGCCGATTACGTTACAAAAGGTGTCTATCTGAATGACGGAGAAAAGCATGGTTTAGTAACGATATCTGGAAACAAGATTTCGTTTGCTAATCTTCAGATAGCATCTGGTAAAAAGGGCTTAATTGAAATGGATCTATGGGTTAGCGTAGAACTTGGGTTTGGAGAGCAAACCGGAGATCTTGTACTTTCTATCGATCCTAGTTCAACATCGATTGTTGGGCAGGGGAGTTCATATCCCTCTACAGTCATAGCTCATGTTGTTGATCCGATTCAAATATCAACAAAAGCTACTGATCTCAAGATTGGATATCAGTATCAGCAAACAGCAGATATTCAAATCAAAGAACTTGGCGCTGGATATCTTATCGCTAACAAAAAAGTCAGAGTCGAAGTTACTGATTTGATGAATGCAGATTTTGATTTAGCTGGAGACATAAGAGTATCTGTTACTGATGGTGACCTTAAGATTAAGGATGTACTACTCGGAAGTAGCGGATTCACATCTCAAAGCCACAGCAACCTTCCGAACTCAGGTAGTGGATCAGCCTTCGAGTTTACAATTGATCGCGCATCAACTGTTGCCTCTACAATATTGATAAGCAACGTTGGTGTAAAGGTTGATCGTACTATACCGCTTACCAACTATGCTAGCTACAATGTAGTTGTTTATGGCACAGCAGTTGCTGAAAACTATGGCCTGGTTGATAACTCAAGTCGTCCATGGCCAGGAGGATTCAATACTGCAGGCAAGGCATTGCCATATATTAACGTTGTTAGCCCAGCTAATGATCAGACTGGCATCCTCACTCAGGAAGTTAGTGTGCCTATCGGCGAAAGCTACTACGTTGTCAATGGCAACGCGTATTCATACGATGGAGCAGCTTATATCTCATCGTACAGCAACAGCACAATGATACCTTTGCGCGCACTTTCCAACGCCTTCGGCCTTGACAACGAGAGCCAGATTCTTTGGGATGACGCCAACAAGACAGCAACAATCTTCGCTCCTACCAGGACTATTCAGTTCACGCTGAACAAGCCCAACATGACCATCAACGGCGCATCGATAACCATGCTTAGCCCCGATGGACTTCTGGTTGTTCCGGAAATCAAGAATGACAGAATGTATATCCCATTCAGGCACCTCGGCATAGCCTTCGGCGTAACTGTAGACTGGGAAGCTGACACCCAGACTGCTATCTTCAACAAGGGCGCAAACAGCGCTGGCGTAGTGAATTCAGCAACGCCTACACCCGTGCCGTCCTATGGCCCAGCAACAGCATAAATTGCAACAGCAAAAAAACCCCGAAAGGGGTTTTTTTGCGTTGCAGATTATGATATACTTGAATGGGGAAGGGTTGCGTCGGAAGCGTTGCGGTATGGCGCTTAGAAGGTCTGATCTTATTGGAACATGCTAGATAATCAGTTTTTAATTGGAAGCCCAGTATGGGATCAGACAAATCAAATCTTGGGGAGTATATATGTATGGCGTTTATATTGGTTTTGTCTTGGCGCAAAAACGAATCCTAATGAACAAGCCATATATGCTTGCTCTAAAGCTAAGCCAAAGAACAAAAGCGCATCAAAGTGCATATTCTGAAATTCAGCAAATGTGCAGGAAAGGTCCTGGCGATGCTTTAACGCTTGACTTTTCCAAACTTATAATCAATTTTGGGATATGCACTCAGTAGAGCAACACTAAACCGAGATCAATTGGCGCAAGGCTGATTGGACTATCGAGCGAAAAATCCGCAAAACTGATTCAGTGCTCTCGCTTGAAGCAATATAAAGTGCATATCCCAATATTCCTAAAGTGGCTCAGGAAAAGTCATCGCGATGTTTTAACGCGTGACTATTTTAAGCTATAAAAGTGGAGTATGCACTAAGCTTGAGCGAAAGCGCAGTTGTTTTCGCTCCTTAATGCAATAGCCTTAGCGCCTATAAGCAAAAGAACCATAGGGGGAATTGTTTTGAAGAAGAAAGCTCTAATTAGCCTGGCATTGATAGTAGCGCTGACCATTCAGCTTACGGCAGTCAATGCCTATGCGGCGGGGCCAAACCTGAAGGTAAATGGCCTGTTCGAAGCGTTTCGAACAAAAACGGTAACAGTGAACGGCACTGTGTTGATGGCAATGCGAGAGCTCTGCTCCTATCTGGATGCTGAAGTTGCTTGGAAAGACAGCAATCAGTCAGCGACATTGACCAGAGGGGAAACTGTCCTGGTCATGTATGTTGGGGACAAAACCGCTTACGTGAACAAAGCTCCAAAGGACATGCCAGTTGCCGCCCAGTACCAGAATGGAAGCACAGCCTTGGATCTGATGGTGCCATTGAGGTTTGTCAGCGAGTCCTTGGGCGCTACAGTAGGCTGGGAAAGCAAAACCAGCACAATTACGCTTGACACTGGAAAGAAGCCTCTTCAGATCATGGATGTCAACAAGCCGACCCAGCCCAACGCTGAGATTATGACTTATGACAAGGCTTTAGCAATGGCCTTGCAAGGCAATTCAAGTCTGAAGAACCTTGAGGATTCCGTGGAATACCTGAAGGAGAAACACGACGAGGCAATAGAAAGCGCCCGCATGCTTGGATATGCCAGCGTGGACATGTACAGCTCGCAGTTTATATCAATACTCAGATCGATGCGCCAGATCGATGACAACATTGAAAATGTCCCGCGAAACAAGGAAATGACTGAGGCAACAACGGAATATCTCCTGAGAAGCAGCCTGTCACAGCTTATAAGCGACGAGCTGGACGCTCAGTTGCTTCAGGAAAGCATCAAGCTAAACGAAGCCAACGTAAAGAATTTAACGCTTAAGCTAGAGTTAGGCATGGCAAGCCAGAACGACTTGACAAAAGCCAAGCAGGAACTGGAGAAGGACAAGGTTAACATAAACCTTATGGATCTCAGGGTTGCCGATGACAAGACTTCCTTGAACAAGGTGCTGGCCAGATCTTTGGACAAAGAGCATATCGTCGACTTTGAGCCCGAGATAGTGCCTTTAGAGAAAAACCTTACAGGTTTCATCGCTGACACGGTAACCAATGATCCAAGCTTGGCCATCAAGCAGACAGCGCTGGATGCGGCTCAGTACGCCATAGACAATTACTCCGACACAGAGACTCACTCTCCGTTGGAGAAGCAGAACGACTTCAACACAGCGGCCAGGGATCTAGATGATACCCGCTCTTCTCTTGAGAAGGGGTTAAGATCATCCATCAACAAGCTCCAGCAGATGGAAGAGAACAACAGGTCTCTTGAGATAGACGTCGAGAACGCCTGGAACACTTTCAACTCATTGGTAGTAAACTACCAAGCGGGGCTGGTTACGATATATGAGCTAGACCAAGCCAAGGTTGGAATACTTCAGGCTGAAGCCGCTTTGTCTAAGAACAAGTACAACCACTGGAGCCTCTCCTTTGCCATAAATCATCCTTTCCTTTTGGCATCGGGTTCTTGAGCTTCAGACGGTGAGAAGGAATAATTAAAAAGCGCATGGGTGGCATATTTTATGAATGTGTCAGCCTAATATTTAGGGGATGCATGGATGCATCCCCTATTGCTTTATTCTTAATTTTTGGTTAAAATTAAAGCAGGGAGTAAAGAGGGTTTAGGCTGAGTGAATCTTTAATTGCATGGACTATGCGCTAGAACAATAATTTTGTCTTAATAGTTCTAAATTTCAAAGATCCTCTTTATTGCTTCCCTTATAAACATTGAAAGCATTAAGTTCTTTGTTTGAATTATTGAGAATAAGACCTGAGGCATGCAAAGCTCCGAAAAATCAACCTTTTCAATCATTATCCTGGGCTCTGGTTTTGGATGATACAGATTAGGGGCTTTGACAAGAGAAAGAACCTGCTTTAAAAAGTGTTGATTTGTCAAAGTTTCTAAGTAACTCTCGTCGTGATTAGTCGTTTGACTTCTCAAGTATAAGCAGCATGTTGTTAATTCTGGGAACTCTTCGCTTACAAGCGAATTCCACTATAAACACTATAGAAGGGAGAAGCGCTTGACATAGCGCGCACAATCTGCGCCAGCAAGCGCGACAAGCATGAAACTGTTCATTGACACGGCCAACACGAACGACATCAGGGAAGCGAACGCACTGGGAGTTATCTGCGGAGTAACAACCAATCCGTCCTTGATAGCCAAGGAGGGAAGGGACTTCATTGAGGTTGTGAAAGAGATCGCAACCATTGTGGATGGGCCTATAAGCGCCGAGGTAATAAGCCTTGAGCACAAGGCCATGGTGGAAGAGGCTAGAAACCTTGCTACCATTCACCCCAACATAGTGATCAAGATCCCCATGGTGCCAGAAGGCTTGAAAGCGGTAAAAGTTCTCTCTGCGGAGGGGATCAGAACCAACGTAACATTGATCTTCTCGGCTAGCCAGGCTTTGCTTGCGGCAAGGGCTGGGGCGTCCTATGTCAGCCCGTTCTTGGGAAGGCTTGACGACATAGGCTCAGACGGAATGATTTTGATTGAGGACATAGTGCAGATATTCTCAACTCACGGCATTGAGACAGAGATCATTGCGGCTAGCATAAGGCATCCGATACATGTCATCCAGGCGGCCAAGATAGGGGCTCACATAGCCACAGTGCCATACTCTGTGATACTGCAGATGACAAAGCATCCTTTGACTGACGCTGGAGTGGCAAGGTTCCTCAAAGACTGGGAATCAGTTCCCAAGAAGGGAGAGCCAAATGCCTAAGACTATAGATGAGCTTGCTGTCAACTCCATCAGGTTCCTGTGCGCTGAGGCAGTGCAAAAAGCCAAAAGCGGGCACCCAGGATTGCCTTTGGGAGCGGCGCCTGCGGCATACACTTTATGGAGCAAGTTCTTGAAGTTCAATCCTGCGAATCCGGATTGGCCTGACAGAGACAGGTTCATACTCTCCGCTGGGCACGGGTCGACGCTGGTTTACTCCCTCCTTCACTTGTTCGGGTTTGGCCTCTCTGTTGAGGATCTCCAAAACTTCAGGCAGTGGGGAAGCCTTACGCCAGGCCACCCAGAATACGGCCACACCAGGGGCGTCGAAGTTACGACAGGGCCTTTGGGGCAGGGCATAGCCAACGCTGTTGGGTTCGCCTGGGCTGAAAGCTACCTGGGCGCCAAGTTCAACAAGCCTGACGTAAAGCTGGTTGATCACTACACATACGTCCTTTGCGGAGACGGCTGCCTGATGGAAGGCATATCCGCCGAAGCGGCTTCCCTTGCTGGAACGCTTGGGTTATCCAAGCTCATACTGCTGTATGACTCCAACAACATAACCATTGAAGGGGATACTGGCATAGCGTTTCGAGAGAGCGTTCAAGACCGCTTCAAGGCGTATGGCTGGCATGTTCAGCTTGTCGAAGACGGAACTGACATGGCTTCAATCGCTTCAGCCATTGAAGCAGCAAAACTGTCAAATGAGCCTTCGCTCATAGAGATCAAGACAATAATCGGAACTGGAGCGCCTAACAAGCAAGGCAAATCGTCAGCCCACGGAGAGCCGTTGGGTGTAGACGAGATAGTTGCGGCAAAGAAAAACCTGGAATGGGACTACCCGGAAAGCTTCTACGTGCCAGCCGAAGTGAAAGAGCACATAGTTAAGACCTTGAAAGAAAAAGCCTTGGAAGAGGCCAAGTGGAACGGGCTTCTGAAAGAGTATAAAGAAAAGTACCCAGAAGAGTATGCTGAGTGGACTTCCTGGATAGGAATGAAGCTTCCCATAGAGCTTCTTTGCGCCAAGGGATTCTGGGAAAGCGAAGGAAACCTGGCTACCCGCATCTCTTCAGAGCAAGTGCTTAACAAAGCGGCCGCCATTGTGCCAAACCTTATTGGAGGATCGGCAGACTTAGCGCCATCCACCAAGACGATTATGAAAGGCAGAGGCGACTACTCCAAGGAAAACCCGCAAGGCGCAAACCTTCACTTTGGCATTAGGGAACACGCCATGACTGCCATAGCTAACGGCATGGCCCTCCATGGAGGCCTGAGGCCTTACGTAGCCGGATTCTTCGTCTTCTCTGACTACATGAAGCCAGCCATGAGGCTTTCAGCCTTGATGAAGCTTCCTGTCATCTATATCATGACCCATGATAGCATCGGAGTAGGAGAAGACGGGCCTACCCATCAGCCAGTAGAGCACTTGGCCGCACTGCGTAGCATCCCAGGATTCACAGTAGCAAGGCCTTGCGATACCCATGAGACCGCCGCCGCTTGGTACCTGGCGTTAACAAGAAAAGGGCCAACCGCGCTCGTTCTTACAAGACAAAATCTGCCTCTTCTTAAGGAGTCTGGCAAGGATGCTCTGAGAGGCGCATACATTGTCAAAGATTCAGAAAAAGAAATCCCAGACGTGATCCTTATCGCAACAGGGTCTGAAGTCCAGCTAGCCTACAATGCTGTCGATATCTTGAAGGGGAAGGGAATAGACGCTCGCGCTGTCAGCGCCCTTTCTCTTGAAGTTTTCGAAGAGCAGCCAGCTGAGTACAAGGAAAAGGTTCTGCCAAGCTCAGTCCGGGCCAGAGTTGCCATAGAGGCCGGTTCATCCTTCGGTTGGCACAAGTATGTAGGCTTTGACGGTGACGTCATCTCGGTTGATACCTTCGGAGCTTCAGCGCCCGCCGACAGGCTCTTCAAAGAGTTCGGATTCACTGTTGAGAATGTAGTAGCCAAGGCGGAAGCAGTTGTAAAGAAGTTGGGGAAATAAGAGTAAAGGGCATTCCCCTGGCTTTGCCGGGGAAAGTAAAAGTTAAGGTCCATCCCCCGGCTGCGCCGGGGGATGGACAGAGTTAAGCCGAAATGACAGCCTAGGCGTATAGAAAATGGGAGAAAAGAGCATTATAAAACGGCGAAAGCTCAACATACACGCAACAAGAACGAGCGAGAAATCGCATTATCTGTAGGAGGTGGCGCACGTGTTTAAGAAGTTTAAAGACCCCATAAGCGCTTTGACGCACATGATAGGGTTCTTTCTTGCCATTCCATGCGCGGTTCTGCTCATTGTTCAAGCTGCGCGTTACGCTACAGTTTGGCATGTTGTATCGTTCTCCATTTTCGGAGGCACATTGATTCTTCTGTACTTGGCAAGCACTATCTACCACATGCTCCCCATATCAGAGAGAGCGTCTGAGATCCTGCGAAAGCTTGATCACATGATGATTTTCGTCCTGATAGCCGGGACATACACGCCCATATGCCTGGTTCCCTTGAGAGGCGCATGGGGCTGGTCTATATTGGGGCTGGTATGGACTTTCGCGATTGCAGGGATAATACTGAAGGCTGTATGGTTTAAAGCGCCTAGATGGCTTTCTACTACCCTGTACGTGACAATGGGCTGGGTAGCCCTTATAGCCATTTACCCTTTGGTGAAAACAGTTCCGCCTATAGGGGTTTGGCTTCTTTTCTTAGGAGGGGTTACCTACACTATTGGAGCGGTTATCTACGCAGTGAAGTGGCCTAAGCTTCACTTCAAATGGTTTGGCTTCCATGAGCTGTTCCATCTGTTTGTGATGGGCGGAAGCGCGTTTCATATAGTCATGATGTTCATGATGCTGAGGATGGGATGAGCGATTAGCTCATCTTTTTTTGATTTTGGAACAATTGAAGGTTGCCTTTGACGGTGAGGGCGCTCGCGCTGGCTTGGAGAAGTCAAACGCCTGAGGTTTACGAATGCTTTAATGGTTAGATTTGACAAGACGAAAAATTGAGCGCGGCCAAATGCTGAACTGCGTTAAAGCACTGCAAATGGGGCTAATTTTGCTGGCGCAAAATTGGTAGTGTAGAGCGTCGGTTATTGGGACTCTACCGGTGCATGTGGATTTGCGATGAAAGGGTTTTCCATTACAAACGCAGTTGTCTTTTGAATCTCCCACCAGGTAGCTGAAAGTGTGCCAAATGGCCCGTTGACAGCCAGTGTATGCAGATCCGCGATGCAAGGTTTTCCATTACAAATGCAGTTGTCTTTTGTTTTTCCCACCTGGTAGCTGAAAGAGCGCCAAAAGGCCCAGTGACAGGCAGTGTAAATGGATCTTAGATGCAAGATTTTCCATTACAAATGCAGTTGTCTTTTTCTTTTTCAAAAAAATACCCAAATATTCAAAATCAAGCCATGAACACAGATCCGCGACACAAGGTTTTCCCCTTACAAACGCAGTTGTCTTTTGCTTTTCCCGCGCGGTAGCGCGGAAAGATTGCCCAAAAGCTAAGCGTGAAGCTCGCATTAAATAGCGACTAACATTAAATTAATCCTAACTCTCACAAAAGACTCTTCACCTCAAAAACCCAGCGCCCCCAACCCCCATTTTACCGCAACAAAAAAGAGGCAGGATATCCTGCCTCTTTTAAATTGCTCTATTAATCTTTCACTCTTTCAAACTATCCGTTCAACTCGCTCTTCCAAACGATCCTTTCAAACCGCTCTTCCAAATAATCCTTTTAAATAGCTCTTCCAAACCGCTTCTTCCAAGCAATCCTTCCAACCCAACCCCAAACCAAGTATCCTACTCTTTCTCCCTCAATGCCTCCAGCTCTTTCTTCCTAGCCTCTATGACCTTCTGCTGGACTTCAGCGGGGGCTTCCTCGTAGCGGTCGAAGGACATGGTATAGGAGCCTCTGCCTTGGGTCATGGAACGGAGGTCTGAGGTATACTTGAAGATTTCGGCCATTGGGACTTCGGCGGAGATCTTTTGCCTGTCTCCTTCTTTGCCCATTCCTAGGATGCGGCCACGGCGCTTGTTCATGTCGCCCATGATGTCGCCGGTATTGCTTTCCGGGACAAAGATGTCTACACGGGCAATGGGTTCAAGGATGGTAGGCTTGGCTTTCATGAAGCCTTCCTTGAAGGCCATGGTAGCGGCCATCTTGAACGCCATTTCTGAGGAGTCAACGGCATGGTAGGATCCATAGACCAGGGTGGCCTTGAGCCCTACTACGGGGAACGCGGCAAGGGGGCCTGCTTTGACGCATTCCTGGATGCCTTTTTCTACTGCGGGGAAGTACTGGCGGGGGACTACGCCGCCAACGATCTTCTCTTCGAAGATATAGGGGGCGGACTGATCGCCTGAGGGCTCAAATTCCATATGGACATCGCCGTACTGCCCGTGCCCGCCGGACTGCTTCTTATACTTGCCTTGAACCTTGACCTTGCCTTTGATCATTTCCCTATAGGGGATGATGGGGGTTGCGAGATCCACGTCTATCTTGTACTTGTTTTTCAGTTTGCTTACCAGGACGTCTAGCTGGGAGTCGCCTTGGCCATAGACCAGGGACTGCTTCGTTTCCTTGTTTATCTCAAACCGGATGGTCTTGTCTTCTTCTAATAGCTTGGAGAAGGCTTGGGAGATCTTGTCTTCGTCGCCTTTTCCCTTTGGAACGATGGCCATGGAGAGGAGCGCTTCCGGGAAATCGATCTTTTTGACTTCGATTGGGCGATCCTTGGTGCAGAGCGTATTCTGCGTTGCCGTGGACTGGAGCTTGGCGATGGCGCCAATGTCGCCGGCTCTGAGCTCTTCGACCTCGATCTGCTCTTTGCCTCTCATGACATAGAGATGGCCGGGTTTCTCTATTGTCTCGGAAGCTGAGTTATAAAGCTGGGTATCCTTGCGGATGGTTCCAGCGAAGACCCTGATTAGGCTCAGCCTGCCTACGAATGGGTCTGCTATTGTCTTGAACACGAAAGCTACTGGCGGATCTGTCACTTTGCAGGGGAGTTCGATCTCGTTTCCTGACTTCAGGTCTTTCGCCTTGATGGAGGGCCTCTGGCGAGCTGAAGAGGGAGCGTATTCTATTATGGAGTTCATGAGGACGCGAACTCCTATCTGGAGGGAAGCCGCTCCACAGAAGACCGGGGTCACTGTTCCAGTCTCTATGCCAGAGCTTATGCCTTCCTGGATCTCTTCTACTGTAAAGGGGATCTCCTCAAAGTACTTTTCCATCAGCTCATCGCTGGTCTCAGCTATGGCCTCGGAGATCATGGCATGCATGTTGTCCACGTCATCTTCCATGCCAGCTGGGATGTCACAGGCTTGGGTTCTGCCGTCTACGAACTTGCGGCCTTCTTTTTTTACGGCGTTGACAAAGCCCGCGAACTTTCCGCCTTCTTTAAAGGGGACCTGAAGCGGCGCTATGCTTTTGCCGAACTTCTCTTTGAGCTCTTCTATCACTTTATCCAGGTCCGCGTTCTCGTCATCCATGCCGTTTACAAATATCAGCTTGGGTATCTCAAGCTCTGTCGCGTAATTCCAAGCCTTCTCGGCGCCAACCTCAACGCCTGACTTGGCCGATACTACTATTATGGCAAGATCGGCTGCCGCAAGGGCTTCTTTGACCTCGCCTACGAAATCATAGTAGCCGGGGGTGTCGATGAAGTTTATCTTGTTGTCCAGCCACTCGACGGGTATGATCGAGGAAGAGACGGACACTTTTCTCCTGGTCTCTTCAGCGTCGTAATCGCTGATGGTATTGCCGTCCTCAACCCGCCCCATGCGGGTTGTCACTTTCGCTATGAAGAGCGCGGCTTCAGCCAGAGTAGTCTTGCCGGAGCCGCTATGGCCCAGGATGGCAACGTTCCTGATTTTGTCGGACGAGTAAACGTTCATTGAGTGACCTCCTAGATCTTGAAGTTTGGGCGAGATCCCATTTTGGTTGGCGGCTTGGGAGGCGCCCCGTTAGATGGCTCGCGCGGCATAGGCGCGCTGGGTGTTTAAGAGAACTATTAATGCGCCAATGCTGGCGCGTTTATGCCTCAGGCGGGCCTGAGGCTGGGGGTTCCTGACTGGACTCCAGAACGCTTGATTCCGGTTTATCGTAATCCTCTTCCTCTAGCTCTTCGCCATGCTGGAGCAGTTCCTGCGCTCTGGCAAGGGGCTCGATCTTTTGCCTTAGGCTTTCCACTTGCTCTCTTGTTACTGTGTTAAGCGCTGTGATCTTGCTGTCCTTGGCGATGTCCAGACGCCTGAGCGCTTGGAGGAAATCGCCCTCCTCCTCATGGATCAGGGCAAGATAGTAGAGGCTGTCAGGCAGGTTTGGCTTGAACTCCAGCGCCTTGTTGAAATGCTCTTTGGCTTCGCTCTTCTCGTTTCTGTTGAAGGCTATCTGCCCAAGGTTGTCCCAAGCCGAGGACAGGGAAGGTTCCTCTTCCAAAGCTTTTCTTGTGTATTCCTCCGCCCCTGCCAAATCCCCCTTGACCAGGAGCATGTAGCCCAAAGTGGAGAGAACATGGGCGTTCACATATTCGTACGTGTGAATCATCCCATTCAAGACTGTGATTGCCGCTTCTATGTCGCCTTTGACCCAATGGCAGCTGGCGGAAGTGAGGTCAATGTTCTTTCTAGCCATGATGTCAGGGTTTTTGGCCCTGGCTTTTTCAAGGCAGGAAAGGGCTTCATCGGCATCACCCGCTCTGAGGCGCCAAATGGCATAGTTGATATGCGCGGCTGGGCTGGCAGTGTTCATGTCCAGAGCTTTTTTAAGGTAGGCGGCACCTTTCTCCTCTTTTCCCAAGGCAAACAGGTAGTTGCCCATTACGGCAACGACGGAGGAGAAGAAGATCAAGACAAAAGCTGCTGTAAGCAGGAGCAGGACCAGAATCACAAGCCCAGCGGAGAGCTTAAGCACTGGGACGCATATGATAAACGCTATGGCGTAGCCTGCCAGGACTAAGTTTCGGCGCGGGCTTTTCAGGATTTTGCTCAAGGGCTTCCCTCCTTGCTGCTTTTTCTACCAAGGGCATATTTTTGGGATATGTCCCTAGCCATTTTATCATGTTTGGCTGCAACCCGCAACTTCAATATGAAATTTATATAGAAATCGACGGAAGAGGGGGGAGGCGGGGGGAGCGGGAGTGGAGGGGAAGAGCGGGAATGGAGGGGAAGGGCGGGAATGGAGGGGAAGGCGGGAATGGCGTGAAAGAGCGGGAAAGGTGTGAAAGAGCGGGAATGGCGTGAAAGAGCGGAAAGGCGTGAAGGCGGGAAGGCGTGAAAGGCGAAGGCGAAAGGCGAAAGACAGGCCGCGCCTGCGGCGCGGGGGGGGGTGCCCCCCGCAGGGGGCTGCGCCCCCTGCGGGGGAGAGAAGAGAAATGGGGCCTGGGCGGCCCAGAACGGACGGATTAGGGAGAAACGGCGTGAGATAGAATAGGGCTGGCGGCTTGATGATGGCGAGAAAAAGGCGCGAAATGCAATAAGATAGAAAGAGGCTTGCGCTATTAAAGGGCTGGTGATATGCTAGGAGAGATAAGAGATATGAAGTGCGAGGCGCTGGGCGCATAAAAAAATAAAAAAGTTCGTCCGGAACACGGGCTTGGCTATATATTACATAGATTGATATGCTTTCTGAGATAAATATAAAGGCCGGGGCTAGGGTAGCGCTGGCTTGACGCTGGGGGGATGAGAAGGACTTATAAATCCAATGGTGTAAATTGACAGCGAATGACGCGAAAATGGGGATAGACTAAAAAAGCGGGATCGATGCGTTCTTGAAACGGGCAAAATGCCGAAATCTGGCGATCCGCGTTGGCTGGGTGGAGAAAATGGCGGGGCAATGGGCTTTTTATGGACGCCGGCAATCGCGCCGATATAAGCTAAGAGATATTGATTTCCCGGTCTCGAAGTGGTATATTGGTTAATGGATTTCCCAGTCTGAAAAAAGCGAAAATTGACACGCGTGTCGAGACGCGGTCAGTTTTGGCAAGTTTTGTTTCAAGCGAACGACAGCAGACGGGCGACGCTCGTTTGCCACAGGGAGCATGTTCTGGATTTTTGGAATATGCGCTCGGCCTCTTTTGCGTTTGCGGGCCCTTGTTTTCGATTTTGCGAAGATGATTTTTCTTTGCCCGCTGTTGTATAATGGATTGAGACAGCAAACATACTGGTGAGCGGCTCTTGGGATTTGTTTTTGTTTATGATTGTTTAATTAATAAAAAAACAAATAAAAACCCGGGGCCGCTTGCCAGCAAAAAGCGAGGCTACAGCTAGGAGGAAAGAAATGCCGAAAATAGGCTTGGATTTTGGCACCAGTTATTCCTTCACCTCGTTTCTGCACGGCAGCCAAGTGCAGCCTTTGGTGCAGAGGGAAGAGCAATACGGCATACCGTCAGTGTACTTCAGAGACAGCGCTGGCGGAGAGCATTTTGGCAGGGACGCGATTCAGGCCGCAAGAAGCAGGCCGCTTATGCTTGTTACTTCCATCAAGCAGAAGATGAGGCTCAAGGAAATTGATCTAGGCGACGGAAGAGCGGCTAGCCCGGAAGAGATCATGACATCGATCGCGGGATACGTGCTGCAGGTCGCTGAAACTAGGCTTGCCAGGGACTATCCTGACGAGACCGGGGACATTGAGGTTGTGGTCGCGTACCCTGTGGAATTCGGGGAGAACCAGCGGGCCATGATAGAGCGGGCGGTGGCGAACTGCACACTCACAGGCGGAGGGCATCCCAAGATAATATCTATGATACCTGAGCCTGTGGCGGCGGCCATCGACTACTTCGGGCTGATGCCGGCAATTGGCGAGAACATCCTGGTATGCGACCTTGGAGGCGGGACCTTTGACTGCGCTTTGGTGCAGAGCGTGACAGAGGGCAATGTGCCATACAAGGTCATAGACCAGGAAGGAATCCAGGTCGGAGGCGATGACTGGGACGCCGCCTTCGCAAACTGGATCAAGGGCAAGTTCGAGGCTGACGGCGGTACGCTGTCAAGGCGGGCTGAGGCGGATCTAATGCCGAACGCCCGGGATTCAAAGATCATACTTTCATCATCAGAGTCGACGTTCCACTGCATAACCATTGGAGATGACATTTGGGAGCTCAAGGTCACGCGGGACGACTTCGAGGCTTGCACAAGAAAGCAGCTTGAGGACGTCATGAGCGCGGTGGCGAAGATGAAGAGCCGGGCCAAGGTTGCGATAAACCAGGTCATCCTGGTTGGCGGCGGCTCGAAGATGCCCATGTTCGAGAAGGGGATAAGAAAGATCTTCCCTGACATGGGGAGCAGGATCCGGATCTACAACCCGGAGAACAGCATATCTTACGGCGCGGCCAGGTACGCGGCCAGCTACGAGCCAAAGCCGCTATCGCTTATGTCAAACGACGCTGAGCCTTCTGTGGACAAGATGATCGAGCTCAAGAGCACCCACAACTACGGGATCCGCTACTTCAAGAACGCGGAGAGCGAGGAGAAGGGCGTTTGGATCTTGATTCGAAAAGGCGACACCTTGCCTGTGAAGAGCACAATCGAGTCATCTACCAGGAACAAGGGCAGCTTCTCCAAGTACGACGTATTTGAGACGACAGAGGAGCCGGACGCCGACGGCTGGGTTGATCCGGACAAGGCCAGCATGGTCATTAGCTTTGAGTTTGACTTCGGACTGGAAGTTGAGGCTGGAACAAAGTGCGTGGACACCTTGGTGCTAAACGAGAGCAATCTTTTGGAGATTAGGGTGATAAACCCGAAGACTGGAAAGAGGCATTCAGAGGTCAAGGTAGTAAGAAAAATTTAAATTTAAAAAAGCAAAAAACAAAAACAAAACCAAAAACCAAAAACCGCTTGAAGAGCGCGCGCGGGCGCCTTGGGCGCCTGGGGCGCGCGGTGCGTCTGGGATAGAGGGAGGTGTATCGTGGCTAAAATTGGTTTGGACTTCGGCACCACATACTCGTTCGCCTCTTTCCTTAACGGCGACAGCGTCCAGCCGTTGGTTCCGCATGAATGCAGACTGGGCATACCGTCTTTGTACTTCAAGGAGCCGGCGGGAGGGTTCAGCGTTGGCATGGTGGCGGAGCACAGGGGGAAGTCAAGGCCGGACATGCTGGCAAGATCCCCTAAGCAAAGGCTGGGCAATGAGCGGATAGTGCTGTCGTCTGGCGAATCCGTGCCTACGAGGGAAGTCATTGGCGAGATTGTGAGCCATGCGTTGAAATGCGCGCAAGTAAGGCTGAAGAGGGATTACCCGGACGCGCTGGAAGACCTTCAGGTAGTAGTGTCGTATCCTGTAAGCTTTGGCAACAATCGCAAGGCTATAATAGCTGACGCGGTGAAAAACGCGGTTCTAAGCGGAGGGAGGCATCCCGAGCTTTTGGGCATGCTTCCTGAGCCTGTGGCCGCGGCTATAGAGTACTTCGGAATGGCCCCGGATCCGGGGAAAAACATTCTGATTTGCGATCTGGGAGGCGGGACTTACGATCTGGCATTGGTTCGGAGCGTGAGTTCAGGAAAGCCACCATACGAGGTTTTGAGCCAAGCGGGAATCCGCTTGGGCGGGGATGACTGGGATCTCGCCCTTGCGGCCCTGATTGAGGAGAAGCTGGTTGAAAAGTACGGGAGCATACCGCTTCGTTTGACTGCGAAGATACTGCAGGAGGCGAACTTCGCAAAGATCTGGCTGTCTGACTCTATGACAGCCCAAGTATCCCTTGAGCACGGTGACGACATCTTCGACATCGAGATAAGCAGATGGGACTTTGAAGATTGCACGTCAGGCTTGCTTGGCGATCTGGTTGAGGCGACCTTGGACTTCAAAGAGGAAAACCTGGAGAAAAAGCTTGCCATAGACAAGGTTGTGCTGGTAGGCGGCGGCTGCAAGATGCCTATGGTAGCAAAGGCAATAGACGGGATGTTTCCTGACATTGACAGGAGGCTTTACAACCCCGAGACGGCAGTGTCATTTGGCGCGGCAAGGTATGCTGTGGCGCTGGAGCCGGGAGGAGAAGTGTTCCAGATCTCGATACAGGAAGAAGAGCGAAGGCTTATCACTCTATTGTCTACCCATACCATAGGGATTAGGTACTATGTAGGGCGGACCAACACGCTGAAAGTGAAGCCTATCATCAAGAAGGGAAGCAGGCTTCCAGCCAGCGGGGTGGTTGAGTCGTCAACTGTAGGAAAGACAAGCTTCAATGAATTTTTTGTGTACGAGACTACGGCGGACGAAGACGAAACCGGATGGGTGGATCTGGACAAGTGCAAGCTGGTCAAAAAGGCCCGGTTTGAATACGGAAGAGAAGTGCCTGAGGGAACGGTGACACGGGACGAGCTTAGGCTTGGGTTGGACAGCTTGCTTGAGATATGCGTTGAGGATCCGGTCACCAAGGCGAAAGTTGAGGAAAGCGTGCTGATGCACAGGGAAGTGGCGGATTAGTTAAAAGAAATATAAGAAAGATAAAAAGAAAAGAAAAGAAAATAAAAAGAATAAAAGAAAAGTACAGGAGCTTTCAGAGCGGCTATAGGGGGCAATTGGAAACTTGCTCACATCCGAGGCTTTTCGCTCGCGAGTAGAGCAAGCGCGGCGCGCGCTTGCTCCCAAGGGGATAGAGAGGATTTTTTGCCATGGCAAAGATAGGCTTGGACTTCGGAACGACATATTCGCTTGCATCGCTGTTGCGGGGCAATGAGGTGCAGTCTCTCAACGGGACGGAGATTTGCGGGACGCCATCTGTCTTCTGCAAGTGGGGCGGCAAGGTATACATAGGAAAAGAAGCGGAGCGGGTCGGAGCGGGCCACCCAGCCTATATGCTGACGTCGATCAAGATGAAGATCAGCGAGCACGCTCCAACCGCGATAATCGGAGACGGCATGGAAATCGAGGTCAAAGAGGTCGTCAAAGAGATTATCAAGCATGTTTTGCACGAGGCGGAAAAGGAGATCATAAGAAGCTATCCGGACGAGGCCAAGGGGATTGAGGTCATTGCGACTTATCCTGTCGCTTTCGGGATCCAGGCTTGCAACGTGATTACCGAGGCAATCGAAGACATGGAGCTTCCCAGCGGCACCAAGGTTCAGCTTGTAGGGACTATCCCCGAGCCGGTGGCGGCCGCTGTGGACTACTTCAGGACCGCGCCTGACGCGGGAAAGAAGATCGTGGTTATTGACATAGGCGGCGGGACGCTTGAGATGGCTTTGATGGAAAGCACCCCTGGCGCCACGTACCCTTACACGATACTGGATCAGGCTGGAGAGAACATTGGCGGGGACAACTTTGACTTCAGGTTCACCGCTTACCTGAAGGAGAGGTTTAAGAGCGAGTGCGGCCTTGATCTGGATGCGATAGGCAATGAAGACACGAAGAGAAGAATGGCCTTGAAGCTTCAGAAGCAGGCCGAAACCGTAAAGATCGCGCTGTCTGACGCCATGGACGCCACGGTGCTTCTTGAGTACAGGGATGATTTCCACGAGCTGCCAGTGACAAGGGAAGAGTACCAGGAGTGCACAAACGATGATTTTGATGAGCTTAGGCGGTCGATGGACAGATTTATCGCTTTGGCAAGGAGAAACGGGCACACGATAGACAGGATGGTTCTTACTGGCGGGACGAGCCTGGATCCGCGAATCGAAGAGTACGCCACCGCCAAGGACATAAGGCGGCTTGACGATGAAGACAGGGAAGATTACGTGCCGCCAAAGTTCTCTGAGCGCAAGAGGGTTGTAGAGTATGTGAATCCCAAGGAGATCAGGGACATGGATGAGGAAAACGGAGTAAACACCCCGACTTCCAAGCCGATCCCCAACACTGTCAAAGTAGTCAAGTACAGCCCGCAGAAGTCGGTTTCCTACGGCGCGGCAAGAATTGCGCAGAGGAACTGGACAGAGCGCAGGGCTACCCATTCTTACGGCATACGCTACCGCTACGAGGACGCGAGAAAAGTTTTGATACTGATTCCAAAGGGCATTATTGTGCCTGTAACCAAGTACATTCAGTCCACAACCAGGGCTGAGACAAGCTCCAGCACGTTTGGAGTATACTCAACCAATCTTGAGTTTCACGAAGGCGCAAAGATTGAGCTCAAGGAATCCGCCTTGCAGGAAGGCAGGGACGGCAAGCCGATAGAAGGGGCATCAGGCCTCACTTTGATATACGAAGACGAACTGAAGTACGACGAAACCGTTCCAAAGGGCACTGTCACTAAAGACGAGTTATACCTTAACGAGTTCAACCGCTTGCAGCTGGTGGTTACTGATGTGAGCACCAACCGCAGGCTTTGCAGGAGCATTTTTATTTAAATGTTATGGTTGAAGGCGATAAGGGAAAGTTAAGAACTGCAAGAACGGTTTAAGAACGGTTTAAAGAGCGATTTAGTGAGTAAAGCTAAGAACGCTTTGTAGGCAATGGCGATAAAGGCGTAAAGGGCTTGGAGTTTGAAAGTGAGAAGAAGTAAGAGCCAGAAGCTAAGAGTTAAAAGTTAGAAGCAAAAACCAAAAACCAAAAACCCAAAACCAAAAACCAAAAAACCCAAAAACCAAAAACCAATAAGTATTAAGATCGAAAATTCTACTGGTGAGCGGCTAATAACGGTTAGCGCGTTATAAACCGCTCATCAGTATTGCATTGCGTTGTAACGCTCACGGGCGGTTAGGCCAAGTGCTCGTCAGTATATCGGCTGCTTCTGCGCTTTGGGATAGCGCTGGCGGGGTCATGCGGAGGGGGCATTGCGCGCGTTTGTCGTTGGGCTGAGGCCGCGAAAGGATGAGTTTGATGGACAAGGACGCTTACTCCCTGTTTTGCCATGCCGCAGAGGTTTGCAAGCTGAAGTCGCTTCCGTCGGCTTGGCAGATGGAAACTCTGGAAGACATCTTGCGCGAGGTGGAGAAAGAGGCAAAGACGGGGCGATGCCGCCTTGTGGAAGAGCTGGGGGACAAAAATCTAGGCCTCTACGCCGCAAAAAGCGTAGTGGAGTTTTGCTTGGGAACAAGCGGAAAGTCTCTCAATGAGTGCGCCAGGACATACATGTACCCATTTCAGCCGCTTAGTGAGCAGGACTTTTTATATGTGAAGACAGAGCTGGCCAAGGTATCGGACAGGCTAGGGACTACAGGAAAGAAGCGAGAAGGTTTGCCGCATTCGTCTACAGTGGAGGACAGGCTAATCACTGAAAAGCTTGAGAGAATGGAATCGATAGACTCTGAGTGCGAGGAAAAGCTGGCCTTGGTGGAGAAGCTTAAGGCGGAGGCGCAGTTGCTTGAAACGGAGATCGGGAAGCTTGAGGGAAAGAAAGCGGACATTGAGGCGAGCGTTAAGCTAGAAGAAGAGAAGAAAGAGAAAAGGGTCGCGGAACTAGAGGCGGAGAACAAAGAAAAGATCGAAAAGATGGTGTCAGGGTTTAACGCCAGAAAAGCTTTGCTTGAAAAAGAGCAGGCGGAGCTGGAGAAAAAGGCGGCTTTATCCAAAGAGGCATTTGAGAAAGAGCAGAGCCGGATTTCAGAAGACCTGAAAAAGAGAACCGTTGAGTTGGATGAGGCTTTGAAAAAGAGAAAGGCCGAGATAGAAAAGATCCTTGAGAGCAAGTCGGCGATGGAGAAAAAGGGGTATCAGGAAAACCTGAATGCCTTGAAGCGGATAAACGCGCACATGCTGAAGGAGATCGAGGACAGCTACCTGGAAAGCGCCAAGAAGGCTGCGAAAGAGCACGGCCAGGCTATGATAGGGATCGCCAAGGATTACGAGGAGAAGGCTCTTGAGCTTTCAAAGAGCTTAAGTGCCATTTCAACGCTTGAAGAAAAGGTTGAAACGCTAACCAGGACGATAGAAGAGCTGACGGCGAAAAGCGCTTTGCTTGCAGAGGCGGAGTTGGTTGAAGACGAGAAGCTGGAAGAACAAGAGCCAGAGTCAGATCAAGAGTCAGAGACAGAGACAGAGGATAACGTTGAGACAGAAAAGCCAAAAGAAGAGGCGGGGCCGGAAGGCCGCAAGAGCGAGCCTTTTGAATCAAATTCGGTTGACGAAAAGCTGGAAGGCCTAGCCACCAGCTTCAAGCATGTTTTCAACCGCTTGGCCAACTTTGAGGCGGCGCTGGCTCAGCGCGAATTCGGGCTGCTTATGGATTCCTTCGCTTTTTACCAGAGGGCTGTAAAGCGCTTCAGAAACGGTATGGACGAAAAGCTCATACGGGCTTTGGGAAGCTTTGAAACCCGGTTTTTTGAGGGCATGTCAAGGGTTGGTTTCAACAAGGACTCGCCCGCTCCAGGAGATCCATTCGATCCGGAGATCCACGACGTGGACGAAGACTACGACCCCAAAGGAAGCTACGTCATTGAGGAAGTGCGGTCTGACGGGTTTTCTGTCAACGGCGTCATTGTGAAGCAGCCAAACGTGAAGATAAGCGCGCATCCCAAAAATAATTAATTTAATTTATATAATTAATAAATATAATTAAATTATATTTATTATTTATATTTGGGATGCGCGAAGAACGCAAGATAAAAATAGGCCTGCCGGGAGTTCCGGAACAGCCTTAAGCATGCGCCAAAGGTGCGAGGTTTTGTCGCGCGGTTGGCGCAAGCGCGAAGACAGCTATGCTGCGGGCGAAAAACATGGGCGCCTCAGCGACGATAAAAGCATGTTTCAAATGAAAGGCAAGTCGTTTGAAATATGCACAAAGGGGTGAGTCTATGAGCGACTCTCTTGAATGCTTTAACCAGGCGCGCTCAAATTTGGAGATAGATCTTAGGAAAGTGCTAGAGACTTCATGGCGCGAGCTGGGAGAGCATGGGCGCTGCGCCTTGCTTGACGCCTTTTGCGAAGGGGCTGTGCCGCTTTCAAACTTCGCTGAGTCCATATGCGCCATGGCTGAGAACAACGCCAGGGGCGAAAACATGCAGGTGCAAGTGCCAACAAGCCCTTTTAGGCTAGTTGCCGCAGACAAGGCGGATGGGTTGAAGCTGAGGCTTGGCCAGATCAGGGAGTGGCATGGAAAGCAGGGCGGCCATCGGGAGCAGACGGCGGATCCTTTGAAGCTTTTTGGCGGGGATTTTTTGGCTGAGAGCGAAAGCGGGATGTCGGATAACAAGGTAAGGGCAAAGAGGCTTCTGGGTGTCAAAGGCAACATTGACATAGCCACCAAGGAAATTGACAAGGCGGTAATGAGCCTCTCGGACATAAAGGGAGACATTTACATTGACTGCATGAAGTCGGGGGCGCTCTTTGGAGATTCTGACATTGGAATTGGCAGCCCGCCTTTGATATTGGCGTCGCTTTCAGCGCCGCCTATGCTTGAAGCGCCTGGGGAGGCCATGGCGCCTGTCTTGGAGCAATCGGGCAACGCTGAGATGAATCTTGGTTCAAGCAATGCCGAGATGAATCTTTATGAAAACATCCAAGAGCTTTTGCAGGAGTCCATTGACGAGAGCAGGCTGGCTAGGGAAAGCGCTTTGGAGACCGGGCAAGGGATTGCGGCAAGTTTAGACGGGGCGGAAGAGATGCTGAAGAAGCTGAGCTCTGGACAGGACAGCGCAAACAGGAGCATGCAAAATTTGTACAACAGGCTGGCTGACTTTGAGACCAGGCTCGCGCAGAGGGACTTCACCGACATGCTTCACGCCTTCGCCAACTTCCAGTCCATGTGGTGGATATGCCAGAACCAGCCGAAGAGCGGCCATTACAACATTTCAAACATAATCACCAACTTTATTGAGCGGTTTTTGATGTCAGTGTCAAAGGTAGGGCTTCGAGCGGTAAGGCCTTCGATAGGGGCGGAGTTCAACCCTGAGTACCATGAGGCGGACACGGAGCCAGAGCCAGGCGAGAGGCACAAGATAGCGGAGGTGAAGGCTGACGGTTTCACCTTCAACAACCTGCTTGTGCTCAAGCCGTATGTGAAGATAATGCGGGAGGAAGCTCCATGAACACATTGGGCTTGGATTTTGGCGTAGCGTTTTGCGCCTCGGCCTTGCTGGAGTCTGGTGAGATCTCTGTGGACTTCAGGCGAACAGAGATCTTTCGCAGCAAAAACAGGTATCAAATCAAGAGCGACTCGCATAGCGAAAGCCTGTCCGAGTTCGGCTGGGCCGCCAACTCAATGTTGGCGGGCCCGGCAAAGAGCGCTGGAGCAGCTGGATATAACAGCATGTCTGAGCTGGACAAGGCAAGCATATGCGACAGCGCCAGGCGCGCTTTGCTTAGGCGGATCATTCTCGACCAGGATCTGGACTATGGCGAGGAGAACAGGATTGGGCTGGCGGTTCCGGACGCATGGGGGCTTGAAGAGAAGCGGCATGCGCTTTTGATGATGAAAGAAATCGGACAGCCCCACGTCTTATTAATTGGAGTGGCCGAAGCGGCCGCCAGGGCGTTCTTGAATGAGAATGAAGGGTTTGGCGGGCGCTTGCTGATCATTGACTTTGGCGCTCATGAGGTCAGGCTTGCGTTGGCGGATGTTCAGGGCGGGAAATTTGGCGTTGTTGGCAAATCAATAGAAGGCAAAGGATCCCTTGATTTCGAGCATGATTTGGCTGAGCGGATAGGCGTTGACAAGGCTGTTTTCAGGGATGCCTGGGAAAAGGCTGTAGAGAAAAGCGAGTTTTATGCCAAGCTCAGGCTTTACGCCATCAACCCCTTGACAGTGGATGGCGAGCAAGCGCTTGTTGTTGGAAGTGCGCATGTTAAGTACAGCGACATGCAGGCGTCTTATGACGCTACTCTAGGAGAGGCGCTGGCCTACGCGTTCAAGGCAATAGGTGCGCCTTCTGGAGACATAAAGGTGCTCGCAGTTGGCGGGATGCACGATTTCCCTCTTGCCGTGAAACAAATGAGAAGCCTCATGAAAAGCGGGATTGGGCTGGCCGATTCGAGATTTGCCGAGATCAGCGAGCAAAGATGGGCTGTTGCCTACGGCGCCGCTATCGCGGCCAGCGAGTGGGATGGAAAGGCTGTACCGCTCGAGGTTGAAAAGATAGTGGCGGTGAAGCCGAAAGAGGCGGAGAAGCCGATAGAGGCTGGGAAGCCGTTAGGGGCCGGAAAGCCTGATGCTGCAAAGCAAAAAGAAGGCGGTCCGGAAGGGTATGCTAGCGTGGAAGACCAGAGCCAGGCGGCTTCTAGGGCGCAGGAGCGTGTTCAGGAGCAGCCTAAGGCGGTTTCATCTCAAGGATCGGATCAAAAGTCAGATCAAAAGCGGGCCGGATCTGTCAGGACGGAAGAGTATGGGGCCGCAAAGAAGCAGGAACCCGATCCAAGACAGGGAAGGCTGTCGCCAGGGGCTACCAAGTATGTATTGCCCAAGCCAGCCAAGCAAGAAGAACCAGCGCCAATACGGCAAGAGCCAGATCCAATGCGGCATGATGGATTCCCTGACTACGAAAAGGACAAACGGGCCTTGACCGGAAGAAGGGCTGTTATAAATAGCGACTCAGTCATATCTATTGTAATATACCGCCCCTATCTGACAAATGACGGACGGATTGAGATCAGGGAAGAGCTTGTCCCGCCATCGGAAAGAAACAAGTCGAAAGCTTTCACAAGCATGCCTGTGGCTGTAGACAGAAGCGTTGAGCTGGATATTCAAGGCGTCAGGCATACGGAGCAGGTTGCGGTGGAAGGAGAGTACATCATTTCCGTCAACAAGGAGGGAAGGTCAGCAACCCTGGGATTCAGGAAATATGGCGAGCGCGAGTTCTCGTTTGAAAGGACGATTGTGTAATTGATGCAGAAGGAAGTTGCGAGGGCTGTCCAAACATGATATAATATGTTTCGATTGAGAAGCGAGAGGATTTGGGAAGGCAGCGCTGGGCGCTGGGGTTTGATGCTTGGAAGACAGGACGGGATAGGACAGTAAAGCAAAGCAAAGCAAAGCAAAGCAAAGCAAAGTAAAGTAAAGTAAAGTAAAGTAAAGTAAAGTAAAGTAAAGTAAAGGGAAAGTTAAGACGCAGCCGGACGGTTTAAGGCAGAAGATGAGATTTGAGCTTGGGATTGGTTTGGAAGAACCAGGGATATCAGAAGACAGGCGCAACGCGCTTACAAATGCTTTTGACCTTGGGGTTTAGGCGTTTGAATAGAGCGATAATTGTTTGAAAGACGAAAATCGAAAGAAAATCAGTAAACTGGATGGTTTTAAGGCAGAAGATGAGATTTGAGCTTGAGATTGGTTTGGAAGAACCAGGGATATCAGAAGACAGGCGCAACGCGCTTACAAATGCTTTTGACTTTAGGGTTTAGCATCAAGACAGCTGACAATTAGAAGATATACAAGCATGTAAGTATGCAAGCTTTGCGAATCGGTATCTAGCGAAAACGATGGCGAGATTTGACGAATCTGATTGCGGCGAATCGAAAGACATAGAAAAATGCTTGCAAGCGAGTTAAGCAATGGCTAAATGCGATCTGCCAGAATTTTACTTAGAAAACGTAAGCACGTGTTTAGGTTTTAAAGAGCGAAAAGTCCATTCTTTTCGCTCTTGTAGCATATCATAGCATAATCATAGAAAATTGCTGGAAATAGGCGTGTCCAGGGCATGAATCCGTTGCCCTATTGCGCTTGTTTCCAACTGCAAGTTTGATTTAACGATACTTTCGGTAACGACACTTTCGGTTTAACGATACTTTCGGTTTAACGATACTGCCATTCTTTACTGACGAGCGATCAAATGTGGAATTTTCTTATCGTTGCCCGCCTCAGAAGCCAGTCGGGCCGCTTCCGCTAACGATAAGAAAATTCTAAATCACACCACTCGTCAGCTTAATGTTGCTTTCAGGGGGGCGGCATGGACGAATACATAGGCAACTTAATCAAGAACCAGTTTGATATATTGGGCAATGGAACGCCTGAAGAAAAGCGAAAGGTTGCGCTGGCTACTGCTTCATACCTGGTAGGGTTTGCGGGCGAGCAAGGGAAAGCTGGGATTCAGGCGGAAGAATGGGGCTTTTTGGCCAACATAGGAATCGGCATGGCGGGGTTTGATCCAAAGGAGCATGCGTCAATAGCTGACGCTCTCAAGAAGGAGCTTGCCAGGCTGGGGGAAGAGGCGAAAGAGCTTGCGGATGAGAATGAGGCGGCAACAAAGCTCACAGCCTTTTTGGGGGATGTGAAAGAAGCCAAGGCAGACGCGGAGTTGGCCAGGAAAGCGTCAGGGGTTTCCGGGGCAACCGACATTTTGGAGAAATATAATAAGGCCAAAGAGGATTACGAGAAGATCGGGAATGGAAGCGCAATGATAAAGTCGGCTGAGGCCGCCACAAAGGCCATGGAGGATAACGCAGGGAGACTGTTGGATGCCGCCAAGCTTTTGACTGGGATACTGGACACGTGTCTGGATGATTTGGAAGACAGCGAAGGGAAGATCAGAGCCAAGGTGGAATCGCTTGGAAAGCTGAGCGACGATCTGCCCGGGCTTGAAGAAAAGTACAAAGAAGACCTGGCTTTGGCCATGGAGATAGAGAAGGTGTTAAGTAACATGGGATTGAAAGTAACGCAAGATATAGGGGTTAGCGTTGACGCTGTCTTTTCGGCGCACAGCAAGGCTTCGAAGGATTGCTCGGAGCTGTTTGCAAAGGTAACGGAAGAGCTGAACAAACGGAAAAGTGCGACAGCAGTTCGCCAAACGCCATGATTAGGCTATATATGACCCATGAGGGAACGGAGGCCCTGGGGCCTGGGATCCGGTACGCCGTATGGACGCAAGGGTGCCTGAAGAGGTGCCCGGGCTGCATATCCCCGAAGTCTAGAGATCTGGACGGCGGGTACGAGATGGATGAACTGTTGCTGGCGCAGGAAATATTGGAGAGCGAAGCTTCGGGGATAACAATTTCCGGCGGGGAGCCGTTTTTGCAGGCTGAGGCGCTATGCTCTATGATTAGAGAAGTGCGGAAAGTTCGGGACTTGGGGGTTTGCCTTTACACTGGAAACCTGATGGAAGAGATAAGCGGTGAATGGGAAAGCCAGTTGCTGGAGCTGGTTGATGTGCTGATTGACGGCCCCTACATGGAAGAGCTCAACGATGGCGCGGGCTTGAGAGGATCAAGCAACCAGCGCGTCTTTGACCTGACGGGACGCTACGCATCTGAGATGCACATGTACGGGGCGCAAGGCAGAAAAACTGAAATTTACTTGAGCGTTGATGGGAGCGCTACGATTGTGGGGATACCGCCGGTTGGGATGCAAGGCAAGGTTTGGCAGGTTGAATAAAAGGCAAGGTTTGGCGGGTTGAATAAAAGGCAAGATTTGGCGGGTTGAATAAAAAAAGATCTGGGTTTGGCTGAAAGGAGCAAGGCATGAGCGGGGTAAAGCAGACTTACACTCTGATGACGGAAGACGCCAAAAGAGAAATGATGAAGAAGATGGAGAACGCGGAGTCGGAGGCTGAGCGAGAGAGGAAGAAGAGGAAAGAGCTCGAGAGCGCTCTGGAAGAAAGCAAGAAGGAAACTGAAAGGATAAGGGCCGCTTTGGAGTTAAGAACCAGCGCAAGCAATGAAACGGCCCAGAACCTGATCAAAGGGATCTTTGAAGAGATTGAGTTTATCAAGACCCTAAGGCACGACATGTTTGCGCCGGGAGAACTGGAAAGGCTGGAGAGAAGAGCGTCGCAAGCCCAAGGAGATCTTCAGGGGGGCCATGGCGACGCGGCTTTGATTGGAGCGCGGAGGGCTTTTGAAGAGGCTGAGAAGCTGAAGAAGAGGGTCGGAGAGAGCGAGATCGAATGGGGCGAGGGGCTGCTTAAGCTAAAGAACCTTAAGATCAATGCTGAAAGCGAGCTTGGCAAGGCAGGGCAGGCATGCGTTACGGGATCGATTGACTGGAGCGAGGGCAAGCTTGAAGAGGCCAGGAAAACGCTCGAAGGGGCCAGGGAGCCAGAGACAGTTGCGGAGCTTGCGAAAAGGGAAAAAGAAATGAAAGGGCTCTTGAAGCGCATTGGGGACATTATTGAGGATTCTTGCATATCAAAGGATCGGGTTCGAATGCTTAAAAGCGCGGAAAAGGTCCTGGAAGCCCAGTTCCTGCTGCAGAGGGTGGACGAGGATTTCCAAAACGGCAAAGTTGCTGGGCTTTACCGTAACCCTGTGACAAAAAACGAAGTGGTTGTTGTAATCAGGCGCGAGGGAAAAGGGAGCAACATATACGTTGAAGCCAGGGGAAACACCAACGATGTCCAGGAAACAGAAGCGGTGGCGGA
>JAISWZ010000259.1 GCA_031270945.1 Clostridiales bacterium
GCCGCAGGAACTGTTCTCGGTGTTGGAGACTGGAGCCTGACCCTGAAGTCAAATGTCACCTCCTACTGTCTCCTTCTGCCTGGAATCGCAAACGGCCAAAGCTACGCTGTCACGGCTAACGGATCTACCATCGCCAATGTGACAGCAACGACAACGATCCAGGGAATGATGATGGGCAGGGGCGGAATGGGAGGCGGCGGAGATATAGGCGGAAACCCGGGAATGGGTGGCGGCGGCAGAAGATAGGCGGCTGAAGCAGAAGATAGGCGGCTTACGCAAAAGATAGGCGGCTGAATCCCAAATTTAGAAAGCGCAAGAGGGGCGGAGTGTTCTCCGCCCTTTTTTTGACTTTTTTTGATGTGTTTGATCTGCATTTGCTTTTATATTTGCATTTGTCTTAAATAAATTCCATGGTGAAAACCACCATGGAATTTATTGATAGGAATACGAATTCCCGAAAACCCAGGGCGGAGCGATCCGCCCTATCGATCCCAATTTAAGAGCATATCCCAAAATTAATTATAGGGCTTGAAAAAGTAATGCGTTGAAGCATCGCATGACTTTTCCTGCGCCTTTTTTCGGAATTTTGGGATATGCACTAGACCAATCCAAGCTCGATCATGCTTTTGGCTGTTGCAAGAATCGCTTCCTCTACCGGCCTTGGCTGCCAGCCCAGCATATTTCTTGCCTTGGCGTTGCTGCAAGCCGTGTTTTGCCCCAGGAACTTGGCGGGCATGCGCATGTCTTTTTTGAAGATCGCAAGCGCCTTTACAAGGGCGTCTGGCACCTCTCTTGCTGAAACGCGCTTTGCCGCCTCTCCGAAGTTTCTTCTCAGGATCTCAGCCATGTCTTTGTAGCTGATATTTTGTCCAGACGTGGCCAAAAACCGCTCCCCTGCGGCCTGGGGACTTGTCATTGCAAGCAGGTGCAAATCTGCGACATCTCTCGCATCTACAAAGTCGAAGTTCATTCTCAAGAGAAATGGCATCTTTCCGGTTAGCATCAAGCGAATGATTTGGTTAGAATGAGAAAAGTCCTTTCCAAGCACAGGCCCCATAACCGCAACCGGGTTAACTGCGGAGAGCTCGATCCCCTCTTTTCTGGAGAACTCCCAGGAAGCCTGTTCAGCCATAGTTTTAGACCGCTGATAAGGATCCAGGTTGCTGGACAGATCTGTCCAATCTTCCTCTGTGAAAATTTCCGGATGATGCTTATGCCCAGCGATTACAGCGCCTGAAGCTGAAGTTAGAACGACACGCTTCGTGCCAGAAGACTTTGCCGCTTTCATAACCCTTGTCGCGCCGTCAACCGCCATTTTGACCATGGCATCGCCATCGTCAGGACGCGTGGCGGGAGTCGGGGACGCGACGTTAATAACGAATTTCGCGCCTTTGGCGGCTTCTGTCCAGTTCTCATCGCTTGTCAGCTCCGCATGGATAAACTCCAAGTTTGAAAAATCCCTCGCTCCGCCTTTCGTAAGCATCGAAACAACCTCGTCCTGCCTAGAGATCGTCCGAAGCGTTGCCCTCACGCGATACCCCTGGTTCAGCAGCTTTACGATTATATGTGTCGCTATAAAACCGCTTCCGCCTGTAACCAGGACTAGATCGGATTTTGACATGTCTGCCTCCTCCGCTGACGTTTCACTTGTAACGTCTGCTAATTTAGTATATAATGCAAGGCAGAGGATAGTCAATTAAGAGTGACACGGAAAGAGGTTTTGTAATGGCAGCTACAAATCACGCGCAAGAACTTAAAAACGACTCAAAGCTCTTTATCACCGAGGCCTTGCTTCAACTTTTGTCAAACGCCCCTTTCTCATCCATTACCGTTTCTCAAGTTTGCGCTCGCGCTGGCGTAAGCCGCATGGCCTTTTACCGCAACTTTTCCGATCTCGACCAAGTTTTGTATGAATACTACAAAGCCAATATCTCGCTTGTCTTTGACGCCGTTCACTACGAAACCCAGGAAGACGCAAAATATGACGCCCAGCTCAAGTTTTTCAACTCTTTTAACTCGCTCTTGCTTTTGTCTTTCGAACGCGGCTACGAAGCCATCATCCAGCGGATCTTCGTAGAGGAAATTGAAAAGTTCTATGCCGCATGCAACGATGGCTACTGGACAACTTTCATGTCCGCTGGAGCTTACGCTGTTTGGAGGAAATGGCTGCTTGAAGGGCAGGGAAATCCGCTTGAAGAGATGGTTGGGTTCTTTAAGAAGCTCGTTGCTATGGGAGGAAATGCAGGAACGGACGGATGATAGGCGGTGGACGGAGGCTTGGCGAAAGGAAGGCTGGGCGGAGTGTTCCGCCCTTTTGATCTGCCAAATCTGCCTTAAATAAATTCCATGGTGCTTTTCTCCATGGAATTTAGAGAGAGAAAGACTAAATGGCCATAATTCGCAAGATCCTATTGCCATAAATCCATTCCCCCATTGACTGCATTGGCCAGCATTGACCAGCCGCGAAACTTGATATATACTCGTCAGTAAAACATCCGGCTACGCACGAGATTTGTGTTATTCGAAAGGAGGCGCAGCCTATTACCCGACAGGAAATCATCGACTACTGCCTGACTTTCCCTGCGGCCTACGAGGACTACCCGTTTGACGAGATGCCCGGCGAGGACAGCACAACCGTCATGCGGCATAGGACAAACAAGAAGTCCTTTGCCCTGATTATGAACCACAACGGCAAACTGCACCTCAACCTCAAATGTGACCCGCTTGAAGCGGACTTCCTGCGTCAGGCGTTCAAAGGCGTAATGCCAGGGTGGCACATGAACAAGGAGCATTGGAACTCGGTGGTTCTCGGCATGGATGTGCCAGAAGATGAAATCAAGCGGCAAATCGGGAACAGCTATGACCTGATTAAGCCGAAATTGAGGAAACGCAATGGCGATAGCAAGAAGCCTGAAAGATAGCTATGCTGCCAAAAACCTTGATCTGCCGCGTATGCAAAAAAAGCGAGAGCACTTGACATGAATCCCGTCTTTGAACCTCGATCATAAAAAGTTAAAATAAAAAGCCGCCTGTCCAGGCGGCTTTTTCATGTGTTTCGGGATGTTTCAAAGCCCCTTTCGGGGAGTTCTGTCTCATAGCGGTTGAGTTCTCGACACTAATATCACTCAGAATTTTTCAAACTCCTGTTGGAGAAAGCTGATGCCTTAGCTCAACACCACCTCTGTCACCTA
>JAISWZ010000264.1 GCA_031270945.1 Clostridiales bacterium
GCTAAGAGCACCCCTGGCCAACCGAGATGTGAAGGAGGGCTTGACTTCAAAGTATTAGCAACTCGCAGAAATGGCTAAAACAAGGGATTTGGCATGGCGCAACAAGTCAGACAAGTTCAGCGGCTTATCGCGGACATCGGTTCCTGCAAAGCGCAAAGTTTGCATTGCCCTTTAAGAAAAAGGCGGAATCAAGGGATTTGAGTGCGGTTAAAGTTTATCAACCAGCCCATTGTTAGGTGGTGGCGCTTTCGAAATGGTATCGAAGCGGAGCTGCCTTTGGGCTTATTGAGAACACCTAACGATTGATGTTTTGAGACCCAACTAAGAGCGCCTCCGCCCAGCCGAGATGCGAAGGAGGGCTTGACTTCAAAGCATTAGTAACTTGCAGAAATGGCTAAAACAAGGGATTTGGCATGACGCAACAAGTCAGACAAGTTCAGCGGCTTATCGCGGATATCGGTTCCTGCCAAACACAAAGTTTGCATTGCCCTTTCATAAAATGGCGAAATCAAGGGATTTAGGCGCAGTGAAAGTTTATCGACCAGCCCATTGTTACGTGGGTGGCGCTTTCGAAATGGTATCGAAGCGGAGCTGCCTTGAGCTTGTTGAGAATACCTACCAGTAGCTATTTTGAGGCCAGTCTAAGCGCACCTCCGTCCATCCGAGATCGGAAGGAGGACTTCGCTTCAAAGTATTAGTTGCTCGCTGAAATGGCTTAAACAAGGGATTTGACAAGGTGCAACAAGACAGACAAGTTCAGCTGCTTATCGCGGAAATCGGTTCCTGCCAAACACAAAGTTTGCATTTCCCTTTAAGAAAATGGCGGAATCAAGGGATTTAGGCGCAGTGAAAGTTTATCAACCAGACCATTGTTAGGGGGCAGCGCTTTATAAATGATAGCGAGGCGGCTCTGTCTCTGGATCTGCGAGAATACCTAACGCTAGATATTTTGAGGCCAGTCTAAGCGCACCTCCGGCCAGCCAAGATGCTAAGGAAGACTTGGGTGCAAGAACTTAGTTACTCGCATAAATGGCTAAAACAAGGGATTTTGCAAGGTGCAACAAGACAGATAAGTTCAGCGGCTTATCGCGGAAATCGGTTACTACCAAGCACAAAGTTTGCGGTGCCCTTTAATAAAACGGCGGAATCAAGGGATTTTGCAAGGTGCAACAAGACAGACAAGTTCAGCTGTTTATCGCGGAAATCGGTTCCTACCAAGCGTGAAGTTTGAATTGCCCTTTAAGAAAACGGCGGAATCAAGGGATTTAAGCTCAGTGAAAGTTTATCAACCAGACCATTGTTAGGGGGCGGCGCTTTAGAAATGATAGCGAGGCGGCTCTGCCTCTAGGCTTATCGAGAACACCTAACGATTGATATTTTGAGACCCAGCTAAGAGCACCCCTGGCCAACCGAGATGTGAAGGAGGGCTTGACTTCAAAGTATTAGCAACTCGCAGAAATGGCTAAAACAAGGGATTTGATATGGTGCAACAAGACAGACAAGTTCAGCTGTTTATCGCAGAAATCGGTTCCTGCCAAGCACAAAGTTTGCGGTGCCCTTTAATAAAACGGTGGAATCAAGGGATTTAGGCGTAGTGAAAGTTTATCAACCAGCCCATTGTTAGGGAGCGGCGCTTTCGAAATGGTATCGAAGCGGAGCTGCCTTTGGGCTTATCGAGAACACCTAACCTAACGATTGATCTTTTGAGGCCCAGCTAAGAGCGCCTCCGCCCAGCAGAGATGCGAAAGAGGACTTGGCTTCAAGGCTTTAGTTGCTCGCAGAAATGGCTAAAACAAGGGATTTAGCATTGCGCAATAAGACAGACAAGTTCAGCGGCTTATCGCGGACATCGGTTCCTACCAAGCGCAAAGTTTGCATTGCCCTTTAATAAAATGGCGGAATTATGGGATTTGGGCGCAGTGAAAGTTTATCAGCCAGCCCATTGTTAAGGGCCAGCGCTTTCGAAATTATCGAAGCGGAGCCTACCGTTGGGCTTATCAATCCAAACCCCTTGACACTTTCAAGCCAGTCCACCTCAGTTCAGCCATCTATATCCCATCTCTTCAATTTGCATCAATATTTCGACAGTTAAAAGTGCCAGCAAATCCCGTCGGATTGGTTAGTCGGGCGCTTCGTTTCTCCGTCATCCGCTCCACAACTGTCGAAATATTGATAAATTTTGAAATTATCAGTCCCGTGAGGGACATCCATCTTTCTCCAGCTATCTCCAAGCAATAAAAAACCCCTGCCGCGCCTGGCTTCAGGCGTTTCAGGGGTTGTGGCCGCTCACTCTAGCGCAATCAAATTAGGCGTGTCAGACAAATGTTCCCAATTAATGTTCTAAAGGCTTAATCTAAAGCTTGTGCTATGCCCAGCTTTTCGACAGGCTTGTTGCCCTGCCATTAGCTTCGGCCTTTTTTGGGAACGCGCTTACTCGTCGTCCTCGTCCGGCCTCAATGCGGCCCTTATCTTGAGGTTGCTTGCGGCGGTCTTGTCAGAAATGCCAAAGCGCAATGCCACTTGCAACACGGGCGCAGTCTTGCACCAGTCGGCCAGATTGTCCACGAAGCCCCTCGTAAAGTGGGGAGCGTCTGCCCAAGACGGGTTCCAAGACTTGATTCCGCAAGTGGGGCAGTTCAACCTGGGCTGCTTGAGGTGCAAAATGCATTTGCGTCCGAAAATGTCCAAGTGCCTCCAGCTTCTGTCCCTCGAGTCGTACCTGGGGGCAGGCTTTCCGCAAATCGGGCATAGAAGCTTTGCATCAGGGGCTAGTTCCAGGCGCACGTTGACAATCATTCTTTGCATGTCAAACTCAACCCTGCCCACGCGCAAATATGGCTCCAAGCCGACATCCGCTTTTATGAAATCCTCGAATATCGTTCTATTTATCCTCATGAAACGTCCTCCGATACCGTGCTTTACATTATTTAACATAAGCAGAAATCAAATACCAGCAGGAGCAGCATTTGCCGAGATAACCACTACATACTATGATTTAAACTTTTTATATATGCTTAGCTCCAAAACATATCCCGGATTTCCGAAAAAGGCGTTAGAAAAGTCCTGCGAATGGGGCATGAATTCAATTTTGGGATATGCGCTTAGACTCCCAGGCCATGCACGGTCTTATCCTGGCAAGATTATTAAAAATTTATAATTCGTCGGGGCATTTTCGACTTCGGCCTATGCTATGCTGATTTGCGTTTATCTCTGCCAAATTGGCTTGCGCTGCAAATATGCCGCTCTTGTTCCGAAGGCTGCGATACCCACCAAGGCAAACAAGTCGCGCCTAGCTTGAAATAAACGGTTAGCGCATATAATTATTTTAAGTGCATATCCCAAAATTAATTTTATGGCTTGTGAAAGACACGCGTTAAAGCATCGCGATGACTTTCACTGCGCCTTTTTTGGAATTTCGGGATATTCACTAAGATATGCTCTTAACGTTTACCAAGCAACTGGCACGGTTGTTAAAAATTGACACGCGTTTACAATCGCAAAAGTTTCGAGTCGCATTTGATTAAAACAAAAAGCCCCGCGCGGAGGCTTCAACATATAGCGCGCATGTATGCCTTTGGTGATAGCATGCGCAAAAAGTCTTTCATTATCCTGGCTTTAAATTCCGCTTTTGGGCATATGGGTGGTCTTCAAGCGTTCACACTATTGCCCCAGCGCGTTGATCTCCTCTAAAGTCGGCATGGCTGGGATGCCACCATGCTTTGTCGTCGCAAGAGCGCCCGCCTTGTTTGCGAATTCTATTGCGTTTCTTAGCTCAGATTCTGTGATATTAGCAAGTTCTTCCTTGGTCTTTCCCTTTAGCTGGTGAAGCATGGCCCCCATGAACGCGTCCCCTGCGCCTGTGGTGTCAATCGTCTTCACAGGGAAAGGTTTGACTGTCCCAGAACCGTTGAGACAGGAATAGGCAGCGCCTTCCGCTCCCATGGTGACAAGCACTATTGACGGGCCCTTCTTTGACAGCTCAGCGGCGCCGGTTAGAACGTCTGTTTCTTTTGTCAAAAGGGTCATCTCTTCTTCAGAAACCTTCAGGATATCAGCAAGAGGCAACGCGTTTTCGATCTGCGCCTTAGCCTCTTCTTCGCTCTTCCAGAGAAGCTTTCTGTAATTCGGATCAAACGAGATGACTTTTCCTGCGTGACGCGCGTTTGACACCAGTTCAAGCACAGTGGAGCGGCATGGCTCGCTTGTGAAGGAAAGCGATCCAAAGTGGAGCATCCCGCATCCATCAACCAGCTCTTGGTTGACATCATCTTTTGCAAGCATCAGATCCGCTCCAGGATTGCGGCAAAAGCTAAAGGATCTGTCCCCTTTGCTATCCAGGTGAACAAAGGCTAGTGTGGTGTGAATCTCCTTGTCAAAGACAACTCCTGAAGCGTCAATCCCTGCTCCCGTTAGCGTCTCTTTCAAGAAATGGCCAAACGAGTCTTCTCCCACTTTGCCAATGAAAGCAGCTTTCGCTCCAAGCTTCGCTATCATAGCCAGGACGTTTGCCGGAGCCCCTCCGGGTTGCCTTGAGAAAAGCATTGCCCCGTCAGCGCCAAAACCGGCGGGGGTAAAATCGATCAGGAGCTCTCCTACTGCTGTGACATCAGGCACCTTTTTCACTCTCCTACACGCGTCTCTCCAATATGGCTCATTGCCACTTCAAGCTTCGCTCTTCCCTTGGCTTCAAACTCTATCCCCTGCGCTTCAGGCGGGGCAAACAGCAGCGAGGTCATTGTCTTCTCTCCGTCATCCACGAACACCTCAACCGAGCAGGTGTCCAAAAGAATTCTGAGCTTGACCTTATCCTTTGATTTCGCCTTCACCTTTGCAGTGTTGGGCTCGTTAGTCCTCCTTTCAAATTTGACGCAACCGTCCTCAAAGGAAATCCGGGCGTGGTTGCCCGCAAGGCTAATGCTGAACTCGCCAAAAGCCTCAACAGCCATGTCGGCGCACTGTCCTGAAACGCCAGGAAGCTCCGCTTTGTTTCCGTCAAGAGCCAAGCTTGCAAGAACTGTGCCAACATGGCGCGAATCCAGTTCCCTCACAGGCTTTTGGATGAGCAACCCGCCTTTTAGCTCAAGCTCTCTTGGAAATGACATCATGCCAGACCATTGCGCCCCCTCGGGCGTCAAGCAGTTGTCCCATGACTGTATCCATGCTATCATAATTCTTCGTCCATCGCTAGCCTGCAATGTCTGTGGCGCATAGAAATCCAATCCCCAGTCGATAGGATTTGCGCTATCTTTTGAGAAAATGCCAGTATTTTTCTGAAAATTTCCAGTAAAAAATACTGTTCCGTACTTGCTTGGAAAGGTGAAACCGTCCGCCTTCATGTCCATCAGGGACGCTATGAGCGCATGCTGGCCCCCTATAGGGAATAGGTCAGGGCATTCCCACATGTTTTCACTTTTGGCCAAAGCGCCTATGTAAACCCACTTTTCAGCAGAAAAAAGATCAGGGCCATGCCGGAAAAGGGCTATCTGAGCCTTTCCGGAGAGATCGGCGCTGGCGGCGGCAACATAAAAGAAATCTCCATCGCGCCATATCTTAGGATCTCTAAAATCTGCGATGTTTGAGCCTGGAGGCAGCGCATCTTCCCCTATGACAGGGTTGCGCGCCAGCTTTTCATAATTGAGCCCATCTCCGACAGCAAGGCACTGCTCCTGCCTCGAAAGTTTTCCATTGGCGCTGACGCCTGTATACATGATAACATGCTTTCCCTCGTATTCTATTGCAGTGCCTGAAAAGCAGCCCAAATCGTCAAATTTTCGATCAGGCGCAAGAGCGGCTGGAAGCCGCTCCCACGAGACAAAATCCCTGGTCTTGCAGTGGCCCCAATGCATGGGGCCCCACTTGACGCTGTAAGGGTGGTACTGGAAGAACAAGTGGTATTCGCCATTGAAGCAAGAGAAGCCATTCGGGTCGTTCAGCCAGCCAATCGGCGATGAGAAGTGGTAGACCGGCCTGTTTCTGATGGCTTCTCCCTTTGTTTCGTAAGCTCTGGCGTTTTCAAGCATATTTGTCATCCCTTCGTCCTGTCTACCGCCGCCTGGTACATTGCCACTAGATCAGCAACGCCTGCCGCATCAAGCTCTTGCAGATAGCTGTTCCAAGATTCGTCTGTCACGCCGCCAGTAACCCACTGAGTGACGTGCCTGTCTACTATGTCAGATATGACTGGCTGAATCTGCGCAAGCCTTGCAAGCTCGGGCATTGTCATCAGCACTCTGGGGACGGTTTCGTACTCAGCCATGATAGCGTCTTTTCCGTTGGCCTTTTGCCCCTCAAGAAGCTGCACCGCGTCATAAGCATACCCAATGTACTTTTCGTAGTATTCGTTAAGGACAATCATGGATCCGCGACATGTAGTCGAGTTGACTCTGGCTGTTCCAAAGTTGTCATACTCTTCTACCTGGGCGATATACCTGCCTTGCTCGTCTAGCGGAGTCCGCAATATGCCGTCATCTGCAACGACGTAGTTGTATCCGATGGCGCCCCAGTTGGAAGTGGCGGAGATCGCAGGATCGCCAACCATGTAGTCTACAAAGCGGGCTACTATTCTTGGAAACTCGCAGTCGACTGTTATGGCTGTATTAGATGAGTCTTGAAGTTCCGAGTAGTTGTTTTCAAAGCCAGTCATGCCAAGCTCGCCTATGAGGCGTGGAACTGCCACGTATTCGTCGTGAACGTCCAAATTTGATATCTCTTGGTCTGTCCAGGTAGAAAACGATCCGATTCTTGCAACGTCTTCCTTGATCAATGAGCTCTTGTACGATACGCTTTCGTCTGCCTCGAAAGAGCCGTTCCAGATGAGGCCTTCTGAATAAAGCTGGTTAAAGAACGCGGCGGTTTTTCTAAAAGCCTCGTCTTTTGCGGTAAAAGTTACATTGCCGTCAATCATTCTCAGGTGATCCGCGTAGGCATTTCCTCCGCAATACGAATCAGCCGATCCGAACGCCCCTGTAAATCTGTAGAACAAGTTGTAGGAGCCAAAAGTGTCTTTCGAATTAAAATAAGTAGCCATAGGGATTTCGTCATCAATCCCGTTTCCGTTCAAGTCTCCGCCATTCTTGAAAGCCCTGAGAGCGTCAGCCCATTCGTCTACAGTTTCAGGCATATCCAATCCCACTTTTTCAAGCCATGTGCTATTTATCAAGAACGGGCCGCCAGTCAGAACAAGGCCCAGCATTTCTTCGATGTAAGGGAATCCGTATGTGTGTCCGTCAGGAGCGGCGATCTCCATCCAGTAGCTCGGCCTTTCGTCCAAGATTTTCTTCAGGTTTGGCATATGATTGTTAATCAGGCCCTCAGTTGGCATGAATATGCCTTGCTCTGAGAACTGCACTACTATGTTCCCGGACTTGCCGTCTCCAAAGTTCCAGAAGAGATCTGGCAGTTCCGCCGCAGAGGCCAGCATCAGGTTTATCTTCTCCTGCGCTCCCTCCATAGGAATTGGTTGCCAATCGAACTCAATTCCTGTGTCCTCAAACCAGGTTTTTGCCATTTCAAGCTCGCCAACAGGAACAACCCTGTCTGCGTCGTTGACTATAAGGGCTGAAATTTTGCCGTACTTATCCGCGAAAGCCTTTGGATCCTTGACTATGGGGAGCGATCCGTCAAGGCTTATGATTCCTGCGTCAACAGCTTCCTGCTCCTTGGCGGTCAGCTCTGTGCTCAAGACATTTGCAACTGCTGATTCTGTGTCTACTTCGGTTTTCTTTGCCTGGCCGCATCCGCAGAGCGCGAGCAGCATCGCCGCGATGGCGATAAAACTTGCTATTTTCATAATGTCCTCCTTGTTTATATCCCCTTATGCTGGATAGGGCAGAGGCCTGAATCCAGAGCTCACTGATGGGGGATATGTTTTTATATTTCGAATAGCCAGGACTTGGCGGTTTCCCAAGCCCTGAGCCTATTCGATAATATCGGTGCCGATTATTGCCGTGGAAAAACGGCGTATCCCAAAATGGATTGGAATGTCCTGTATGTTTGCGTATTCATGTCCGAAAGAATAATATTTTTTGTGTCGCAGGCCTAGCGATTTGCCCTGAATCACTAAGAGCATATCCCAAAATTCCGAAATGGCACCGGAAAAATCCTGGCGAATGCTTCAACGCCGGATTTTTCCGGTGCCTCGGATATAATTTTGGGATATGCTCTAAGCCAGCATCTTCTATTAATTTTGGGATACGCCCAGTAACGCGCCGGAAAGAGCGGGGACCTGCATAAACCGGCGCTAACAAAATTTTGGAACAAGGTTTATATTACGAACGGCCCAATTCAAGCTTTGCTCATCGTAAACCCGTTCGGCAATAAAACAACAGCAACTCTCGCCTTGAAAATATGGCATATCCCAAAACGCTATTCTTTGGCTCGGAATAACTATATTTGCCTCTCATGCCCGCGACAGCATTTTTCAAAGCATTTGCAGACCACTAGACGCTTTGCCCTAAAACATCAGCATCTAGGCGATTTGTCCGCAAGCGCTCGGCAAACGCAGCCTATTCCTGCCTTTCTACGAATTTCGGGATATGCCTGGTACGCGCCAGAAATGCAGAGGTTATTGTTCTGGCGCTCAACTGAAAAGGGGGACATGTTTTTTATATTTCGAATGGGCAAGACTCGAACTTTTTGCATGAGGGCTAAGCGCATATCCCAAAGTTAATTCCAAGGCTTGAAACGCCCAGCGCCTTTACGGAATTTCGGGATATGCACTCGTTTGTCTACCCAAGCCTTAAACCCATTCGGCAATACCAACTCTTGCACTGGGATAAGCTTCTAGCATTATCCTTTGACTGCGCCAAGGGTCACGCCTTTTGTAAAGTACTTCTGAAGGAACGGGTAAGCCATAAGCAAAGGCGCCGCCGAGAGGGCGACTACGCAGTATTTCAACTGTTGCGCCAACTTTTGCCTGGCAATCATTGCGTCTCCAGACGTTCCCATTAGGCTTGACTGGTTCATCAGAACCAAGTTCCTGAGCACTACTTGCAGCGGCATTTTGTTGTCGTCTTGCAGGTACATGATTGCGTTAAAGAACTGGTTCCACATGGCGGTGGCATAGAACAGGCACATGACAGCGATTATTGTTGTTGAGAGCGGGATTGCGATTTTAAAGAAGAAGCCAAAGTCGTCACAGCCGTCTATCTTTGCCGCCTCAAGCAATTCTTCAGGCAGCCCGGACTCGAAAAAGGATCTACAGACTATAAGGTTGTAAACCGAGACACCTACAGGCAAAACCATTGCCCAAATCGTGTTGTAGATGCCAAGGCTTCTGATTGTAAGATACAAGGGGATTATTCCGCCACCAAAGAACATGGTGAAAGTGAATGCGAACATGATTCCCCTGCGTCCAGCCATGTCTTTTCTTGAAAGGGCGTACGCGGCAGGGACAGTTGCAATCAGGCTGACGATGGTTCCGACCACAGTATATATAATCGTGTTCTTGTAGGACGTCCACAGAGGCGTGTAAGCGAGCGTTGTTTCATAGCCTTTGACGTAGAGCTTCTCTATCCAGAACAAGGGCTTTCCTGTTGACACTATGTCCGGATCCGTGAACGAAGCTAGGAGCACATAGTAGAGCGGGTATATAATCACCAGGCACAGAAGCGCCATGACTATTATGTTGACAATGTTGAAGATCATGTCGCCTTTGGACTGGCGCATTTTTGACTTTCTCACTTTGAAGTCCCCTTAAATTTAAAATATAAATTTGAGAAAAAATCACAGAAAATCAACTTAATAAAAAATCTAAAAAATGCTCAGGTTGCTCGTCTTCTTCGCCACTTGGTTGGCTATTGCCAGTATGACAAAATTGGCTATGGAATTAAAGAGGCCTACTGCCGTTGCAAAGCTGTACTGGGCTGTTTGGAGCCCTACCTTGTATACATAAGTGGATATTAGCTCGCTTACTACTGTGTTGGAGCCGTTTTGCATAAGGAAGGCTTTTTCATACCCTATGTTCATGATGTTTCCAGCCGCCAAGATTAGCATAAGAATGATGGTTGGCAGGATCAAGGGCAAATCTATATGAAGGATCTTTTGCATGCGGGTCGCTCCGTCAATGGTAGCCGCTTCGTAATACTCAGGGCTTATGGCTGTAAGAGCCGCTATAAATATGACAGCATTAAAGCCCATGGTCTGCCAGATGTTCGATCCTATGAACAGGCCACGGAACCATTCTGGAAGAGAGGTGAATAGAGTTTCCTGGCCGCCCAAGGAAACAGCGGCTCGATTAACCACGCCATTGGCTGAGAAAAGAACAGTTATAAGGCTAACCACAACCACGTTTGAGACAAAGTAAGGAGCGTAGCTTATGGTCTGAATAACCTTTTTTACTTTATCTCTCTTGATCTGGTTAAGGAGAAGGGCGAAGATGATTGGCACAGGGAATGCGAACACAAGGCTTTCCAAGCTTAGAACCAAAGTGTTCCTAATGGATTGAAGCGCTATGCTTGTGCTAAAGAACTGGGAGAAGTACTTGAAGAACGGATCCGCCCAAGGGCTTTGCAGAATGCCTGCCCTGATCTGGTAGTCCTTGAACGCTATCACCAGGCCGTACAATGGGTAATAGGCAAACGTCACAAGCCATGCCACGGCTGGAATGAGAAGCACGTACAGTTGCCATGAGCTCTTGAATCCGCTCCAGATGCTGCGCTTTGCCACTTTCGACTGCATGAGTGTCCTCCTTTTTAATGCATAATTTCTCTTGATTAAGCGATTGGGTTCTGTCCATCATGCGCTGAAGAATATATTGAATATATTTGAATACGTATACATTTTTTATGAAAAGATAAGGCATTGCCTTTTGCAATGCCTATGCGCATCCCAAATTTTAGATCGCCTATATTCTAGCCATTTGAAGAGTGCTGCCCCTTGCAACAAGCCTAGCCTCCAGCTTGCACCGAATTGCTGGGCCCTCGCCGCTTCCTTCGATCTTCTCAACAAGCCGCTCCACAGCCAGCCGCCCCATTTCATCTATTGGCTGGGCTACGCTTGTAAGGGTAGGAGTAGTGATCTTTCCCAAGAAAGTGTTGTCAAAGCCAGCCAGCGCAACGTCTTGAGGAACGGATACTTCGAGCTCCTTCAGCGCTTCAAGCACTTGTATGGCCTGCAGGTCGTTGTGGGCGAATATGGCAGCGCCTGGGCGAGCCTTGACAAGCTCCGCCACCGCGTTTCGCCAATGCGACCCTTTCTCGCTTGAGTAAAAGTAATCTCTCTCTATGTCCACGCCGCCTTTATCCAGGCCAGCCAAGAAACCCAATTCCTTGTCGTCATCCTTGCCGCCAATGAACAGGAAGCTCTCATGCCCCAGGCCAAGGAAATGCCTAGCCACTTGCTCTCCTGCTTCAGCGTGGGAAACAAACACAGAGTCAAGCCTTCTCATGTCTATTGTAACAGAGACGGACGGGATCTCGTACTTCAAGCGCTTATCCACGACATCATCATCTTTGGAAGCCGGGGTGAATATAAGCCCGTCGGTTTTGTACCTCCGTATAATCTCCAAGTCCTCTTCTTCTTTTGCTACGTTGTAATCGGTGCTAAAGAGCATTATGCTATATTTCCTCTTTCGCGCCTCCCTCTCGATGGCCTTGGCCAACTCTGCGAAAAACGGGTTCCCTATGTCCGAAACCACCAGCCCTATTAAGTAAGTCTTGTTTCCTACCAAGCTCTGGGCTATGAAGTTCGGCTGATAGTTGTGTTCCCTAGCGCAGTCCAGGACTTTCTTTGCGATTTCAGGCCTGACTGAGGCGCTGCCGTTAAGCGCCCTGGAGACTGTCGCTTGCGAGACGCCGGTAAGGCTGGCAATCTCGGTCATTGTAATCATGCATATCTCCTTTCAAGCGCTTGAATGCGTATTCAGTTATTCTGAATATAGAATAACACCATGCGCTCATCCCGTCAATACTATTTTTTTATGTTTTTCACTTTCGGCGATTTGCACAAAATCAGGCTTGGTTTTTGTATATTCTTACCCTACAATTCACTTACTTTTCTCGAATCATGCGCACAATCAATCATAGGTCTAAACCTTGAGCGCCTAATTTCGGCGTGTTGTGGGGCTTTAGGGGCGCTGGGGCGCTGAGGCGCCGCTCCATAAAGCGCTGCCCAAGTCGGACGCAATTCATTGATTGCGCCCTAATCAATAGCTTTTTTGGATGCAAACCTGAATTCCAAGGTGGGACATGGCAAAGGCCTGTTTTAGGGACTTTTTAGAAGAAAGTCCTAAATCCGCGCAAAGCGCGGCTTTTTCTTAAATATGTTATTCAAGCATGATATTCAGGGGCACCCCCTAAATTTCACAACCAAACACGGTAGGCTGATTTCTCGCGTTTTCGGTATAACCCCTAATTCCATGGCAAGATACGGCAAATATTAATCCAGTGTCTTTTCCTTGCGAAGCAAGACCCTTACCGCAAACCATCCTTCGTCCAAGCTGGCCTCCAGTGCAGCGTCCATCTTTTGCAAAAGCGTTTTTACTATGTGCAACCCCAGCCCGGTATTGCCGCTTCCCCTTGCCTTGTCCACGGTATAAAACCTGTCAAACAGAAACGGCAGGTCAGCCTTCTCCAATGAGTCGCTGTTGTTGGAGATCTGGAAGATTAGATGCTCATCTTCTTCAAGAATAATTATTCTCGCGCTGTCGTGGGCGAACTTTACCGCGTTCTGGATCAGGTTCTGGATAACGCGCTCAAGGGCGAGCGCGTTTCCAAGCACCCACAAGGCCTTTTCTGGGAGCTCGACTTCAAGGCTGACACTTTTGCCTTCAAACAGCGCGTGGTGTTCCAGGATGCTGGTTGCCGCTATCTCTACTATGTCTATCCTTTCAAGAGGCATGTCGTACTTTTCGTCATCGATAACGCTGAGCTCATAGAATTCCTCTACCAGGCGGCAGAGGGCGTTGGCTCTGCCTTCTATCGTCTGCAGGTAGGAAACGTTAAGCGTTCCCTCTTTCTTCATCATTGATGCGTACCCCAGAATGGATGCCAAAGGCGTTCTCAAGTCATGGGATACGCTGGCTATGGATTGGCGAAGCTTCTCTTCATGGGTTCTGGCGTTGATGCTGTACTGCTCTGAAATGCTTGCGCTCTCGTTTATGCGTTCGCACAGCGCCTCGATATGCCGGTTTCCTGAGGATGTTGTGATCCGTTTCTTGGTTCTTCCCTCGTTAAGATCCCCAAGCTCTTTCGTGATATGCTTGATGTCCTTGAAAAGAAAGAAAAAGCGGACAATCGCCGCCAGCAGCGCAAGCCCTAAACCCGCAGCCAAAAGCTCCATTGCCCGCCCCCTTTTATATATTTCATTTCAAGTCTGTCCTTTTGAACACAGCGTAGGCTGCATATCCCGTGACCAATATAGTAGCCAAGAAGACCGCTACGCTTAGGAACATGCCTGATGTTCCAGCCAGGTTCTGTATCTTTGCCATGTGCCAGATGAAAGTGAGCTTTCCGATATTCTCAGGCCCTCTCATGGCTACGAAGACAACCCCGTATGTCAAGCCGATGCAAAAGATCGCAGTTTCAAGAACGCTTTTTGCGATGTAGGAGATCATAGCGCTAAAACTTGCCATAGCCACGCATCCCAGCAGGTAAAGAAAGACGGCCTGGCAAAGCCACAAGGTCGTGCTTGTCGTAAGCTCTTCGCCGAAGCCGTTGACAATGCTTAATGTTATTATGATGATTGCCAAGAAAACGGCGGCGACAACAAGGACTCCCGAAAAGAAGGCTACAAGCTTCGCAATCACAACGCTAAGCCTTCCGTTGCCGCCATAGACGCTTGCGCCTATGGTTCGGTTCTGGAACTCGTCGCATATGAAAACAGCGGCGAAGATGCCTACAAAAAGTATCTGAAGCTCTACAGTCGTGATCGCCCGCTTGAACGCCTCATAGCCAGTGACTGGATCTGCCGCTGACATGTACAGCCTTGACATGAATCCCGCTATAACAAGCATGACAACCGCTATTGTCAGAAACCCAGAGGACTTTCTGAGTTTAAGGAATTCCGCCCTGATCTGCTTAAGCATTGGAGTTCCCTCCTATCAGGCGCATGTAGTACGCTTCCAGGTCATCGCCTTTGGTTGTCATATCTTCAACCATCACTCCACCCAGGATAAGCTCCCTGGATATGAGCGCGCTTTCTCCCAGCCTCTCATAGACCTTTATGGTCTTGTTTGGCATAGCCTCGAAGCGCTTGATCAAAAGCTTGTTTTCCAGCAAAAATACGGCCTTTCCCGGATCGTCCACCTTTATGGCCAGGTGCTTCTTGCACCGCTCATCCAGCTCCGCAACAGATATCTGCTCAAGCAGCTTTCCCTTATGGATAAAGCCAAAGCAGGTTGCCAGCATGTACAGCTCGCTCAGCAAGTGGCTGGATATGAGTATCGTAACTCCCCGCTCTTTGTTCAGCTTCTTCAATATTTCCCTAAACTCCACTATGCCTGTCGGGTCAAGCCCGTTTACCGGCTCGTCTAGCACCAGGAATTCCGGCTCGCTCAGAAGCGCCATCGCAAGCCCCAGCCTCTGCTTCATTCCAAGAGAAAAGTCTCTTGCCTTTTTCTTGCCTACGTCACTCAGCCCTGTTGCCTTCAAGGATCTCTCGATGCAAGACTTGCCGGGTATCCCTCTCTGAAGCCTCTGCACTTCCAAGTTCTCCGCCGCAGTCATGTATGGGTAGGCCGCTGGGGTTTCCACAATGAAGCCCACTCTTTGCCTTTGCCTGGCTACCTCCCGCTCAGCGCTCTCTCCGTTTAGCGAGATCTCTCCGCTGGTCTTCATCGCCAGCCCTGAGAGGATGCGGATAAGCGTTGTCTTCCCAGCTCCGTTCTCGCCAATGAACCCATATATGTCGCTCTTTTTTACAGCCATGTCCACGCAATCCAGCGCAACCGTCTTCCTGTACCGCTTTGTCAAGCCATAAGCGCCAAAAACAGTTTCTCTCATTTGATCAGCCTCCTTGACGCTATGATACCAGGAAGGGCTAAAGAATCCCTAAAGGGGAATCTAAAGTTTTTCTAAAGTGAATATGTTGTTTTCTGCTAGGCCGACAAGGAGCCAAATAAGGTATTTGGGGGATATGCTCTTACATTATCGTTGCCCGCTAGAAGTGCTAGAAGTTAGGCTCCGCTCCGCTTGTGGCGCGCAAATTTTCTATTGTCGCTCGTTAAAGTCATTCAGCCTCCGGCTTCAGCCTATACCCTATCCCCCAAACCGTCTCAATGCAGTCCTCGCATGAGGCGTCTTTGAGCTTTTTTCTTATGTTGCTGACGTGAGTGTTTATGATGTCATTGTCGTAGGCATATTGCTCTTCCCATACGCTTTCATACAGGTTTTTCTTGGAGAAGACCTTCTTCGGGTTTTGCATCAAGAGCTCAAGCATAGCGTATTCCTTGGCGGTAAGCTTCAAGGCGGCGCCGTTAGCCAGGACCGTCTTGCCCCAAGAATCAAGGCTGACATTTTTCCAGTGCGCAGACGTTTCTTTTATCGCCTTGCTAGCCCTGCGAAGATTGGCCTCAATCCTTGCCAAAAGCTCATCCAAGTCAAAGGGCTTGACCATGTAGTCGTCAGCCCCCAGCTGCAGCAGCTCGATCTTGTCCCTGGTCAGGCTTTTAGCCGAGACAACGATCACAGGCATGCCTGAAGTCATCCTGAGCTCTCTCAATAGCTCATCCCCGCTTTTGTACGGCAGGGACAGATCCAGGAGAGCCAGGTCAAAGTGTCCGCTAGAAGCCTTCTTCAAGCCATCCAGCCCATTGGCCGAAACCCCGGTCAAATATCCGCTCTTTCCCAAGAACTCTTCAAGCATCCTTGAGATGTCCGAATCGTCTTCTATTATCAGTATCTTTGCTGGATCTGCCATGATCTGCCTCCTCGCTGGATTCTAATAAAAACATTAAGTCTAATCATAAAACTCTATTTCGCAGTTTGACAATTCTTTCTCAAGATCACTTTGTTGCGTTTCATCCAAAATGCAGTCGAACAAGATAAGCTATATTCCTATCAGCTTCTCAATCAAACCCAGCAAATCCAACCTTTATACCAACCTCCCAGCTCAACCCTTTTCTTGTAATATATTGAACAGCTGCGAGCTTGATTGAAATCGCGAAAATTTAGGTGTATACTTGTCTAGGCATGTCCAAATGCCCGTGAGCGTCGATTAGAGATAATCGGTTTATATCTACCCATATATTGGCAATAATTATAATGAATATAAGCGCATATCCAAAAATTGATTCCCGGGTGCCCGGCACCATTTGAATATGCGCAAAAAGGCGGCGCGAACCTAGGCAAGCGCCAGGAGGAAGGGGTATCCAATGTGCGGATTTGTCGGTTTTACTGGCTCACCAGAGGGGCCTGAGGATTTGCTCACCTCGATGATGGACTTGATAGCCCATAGGGGGCCTGATTCGGCGGGCGTTTACCTGGGGGAGGACATAGCTCTGGGTTTTAGAAGGCTATCCATTATAGGCCTGGCGGACGGTTCCCAGCCCATGTTCAATGAAGACGGGACAATCGCAATAGTGTTTAATGGAGAGATCTACAACTACCAAGAGCTAAAGGACGAGATGGAAAAGCTGGGGCATGTTTTCTCCACCCATGCCGACACAGAGACGCTCCTGCATCTTTATGAAGAGTACGGAACAGGCCTTCTTGATCGGATTCGCGGGATGTTCGCTTTCGCCATATACGACAGCAACACGAAACGGCTTTTCTGTGCCAGAGACTTCTTTGGAATAAAGCCTTTGTACTACGCGCAGATGAACGG
>JAISWZ010000282.1 GCA_031270945.1 Clostridiales bacterium
GAAATATATGAGAAGGCAAAGTGGCTTTTTACATACCGATTTGCCGAGCTGGCAAAGGAGAGGGGAATTGGGGGCAGCGTAGCTGAAGCTGGCGTGTTCCAGGGCAATTTCTCCAAAGAGATAAACAAGGCCTTCCCTGATAGGAACCTTTACCTCTTTGACACGTTTGAAAGCTTTGATGAGCGCGACTTGCTAATAGAGCAAGCGCATGGGTTCTCAAATCGCAAATCGGACTTTTTCAACAACACAAGCGTAGAAACAGTGCTTTCAAAACTGCCGCACAGAAGCAAGGCGATAGTCAAGCAAGGCTATTTTCCAGACACGTTTGACTTGAAAGACGAGCGTTTTTGCTTTGTCAACCTTGACATGGACTTGTATAAGCCCACAAAGGATGGACTGCGCCTGTTTTGGCCTCTGATGGAGCGAGGCGGCGTAATCCTTGTTCATGACTATTTCAGTGATGACTTCAAAGGTGCGAAGCAAGCGTTTGATGAATTTTGCGCGGAAAATGACCTGTTTGGATTCCCAATAGGCGATGATTTTACGATGGCGCTCATAAAGCAATGATAAAGAGATATAAAAGTTTGAGGATCATAACAAGATGCAAAAAACAAGGCGCGCCAGTGGCCACGCCTTGTTTTCATGACTAAAAGAGAATTAATGTTCATAGATATCGCCGCTATATTCAACCTAATTTATATAAGGGGGCGTTAAATAATCTGAAACCTCACAAGAATTAACTGATAGCACTGGGAGCGATACGTATTCAATGCAATTGAAAGACTGGCTCCAAGCGCTAAGTTAAGTCTACAGAAATAAGAAAACCAAGTAAATAGACGTGAGCGAAATAATGCATGAACTGCATATTATAAAATTATGGCTCGGTTTTTAGCTAAAAAAACCTCTGATCTACCTAATATCTGAAGAAGCGTGATGATATCGATCCTTCTTCAAGCACTGGGCTGAAGTACAGGATTTGACATGATTGCCAAAAAATAATTAAAAGTATGCTGTTGACAAGTCCTGATCAATTGAAAATCATGGCTAAAATGACGTGTATGCCATTTAATGCATGCTCCAGTTGATATAACGCCCCCTTATATAAACTCATTCTAGCCAAGATCTGGTGCGATATTGCATCTCCGCCCGCAAGATCACGGCACCGCTGCACCAGAGAGCGAGGCAGCATGGCTTCAAAGGCGGGAAACGATAAATCAATTACACATATTACAACAGGATAGGTGACATTTATTATGGAAAAAGTTACAGCGATAATACCTGTGAAAAAGACAAGCAGCCGCTTGCCGAACAAAAACATCTTGCCTTTTGGCGAAAGCAACCTGCTTCTCCATAAGATCAGGCAGTTGAAGCAAGTCGAAGCTGTCAACAAAATTGTCGTTTCGTCGGATTCAGAGGAAATGCTTGCAATAGCTGAGCGGGAGGGAGTCAGGGCAATATTAAGGCCGAAACAATACGCTGACGAAAGCCTTCCAATCAGCGAATTCCTTGTGCACCTAAGCGATATCGTGGAGGGAAGCCACTACATGTGGTCATGCGTCACCTCGCCTTTGGTGAATGAAGACCTCTATTCAAAGGCGATAGACCTTTACTTCCAGAAGCTAGATGAGGGCTATGACTCGCTTGTCACAGTATGCCCCTTTCAGCACTACCTAATGGACGAGAACGGGCCATTCAACTTTTCTCGCGGTCGCGCGCATACAAACTCTCAGCAACTGAAAAAGCTCTACTTGTTTACTAACGGGATCCAGCTAACGCCAAGAGAAAAATATAAGGAGTGGGGCGATAGGATAGGGCTGAAGCCATACCTCATGGTGCTAGGCAAGAATGAGTCTATCGACATCGATGACATATATGACTACGAGTTCGCAAAATCCATCTACGAAATCACCCGGAGGAGCTAGCTGATGTCTATTCAGTTTTTGGATTGCACATTGCGAGATGGAGCTCACGTCAACTCTGGCAACTTCGGGAAAAGCCACATAAGCAACGTGATACGCGGACTTTCAGAGGCGTCTGTGGACATTGTTGAAATCGGGTTTTTAAGGATGGTCAATTATTCGCCAGACGTAACATCATTCCCCTATATCGAGGATGCCTATGGCATGCTTATGGATATGCCAAAATGCCAAAGTGAGTACGCTTTGATGGCAAGGGCTGATGAATACGACGTAAGAAGGCTATCGGAATGCAATGGCAAGATCCGGCTAATAAGGATCGCGTTTTACTATGACTTTTTGGAAGGCGCTATTGCCTTTGCGCGTGAAGTGAAAGCGCGAGGTTACAGCTTCACTTTTAACCTTATCAACACTCCAGGATGCACTCAGCAGGAGCTTGAAAAAGTCGTTGGATGCGCAAATGAATTGAATCCGTACGCGCTAATGATAGTAGACACTTACGGAGTGCTGTATCCCGAAGGTCTTGAAGCAATCACAAAAGTATACGGATCTAAGCTGAATCCAAGCATCAGGCTGGGTCTTCATGTTCATGAAAATCTGTCTTCCGCTTTTTCCTTGGTGCAATGGTTTATTAAAAACATGATTGGCCAAAGGGATGTTATTGTAGACGGATCACTTATGGGCATAGGAAGAGCGCCAGGGAATCTGTGCACCGAGTTGATATCAAATTACCTGAATGAACGGTATGGCAAAAATATCGGATTGGCCAAAATACTCCAGTTGATTGAAGAGGACATAGCGCCCATAAAGAAAAAGTATAAATGGGGCTATTCGCCAGAGTATTTCCTTTCCGCAAAATATAAGGTGCACCGTTCATACGCAGAGTATTTGTCAGAAGCTAACTATAAATTGGAGCGGATTGACCAAATTCTAAAACGCATTGATTCTGCGCATGCGTCAAAATTCTATAAAAGTTACTTGGAAGAGCTGATAAAAAAATTGACAGCGAGTGATAATTAATTATGAAAGCTCTTATATTAGCCAATGTTGGTGCAGAACATTTCTATAACGGAGAAATTCTTCCGTCCTGCTTTCTGCCTTTGTATAACAAAATGACTGTTATAGAAAGGCAGATAAGTCTGCTTAATATAAATGGGTATACTAACGATGATATTTGCGTTCTCTACGGGTCAGGCGGCATTTGGGACATCAAGGCTGTGAAGGATAAAATAAACAGCATAAACACGCGCAAGCTTTTCGTATCCAAAAACAACGTTATCAGCGAGCGGATTTTTGAATCGGATTTTTTTAAAGGCGAGGAAGTATTGCTTCTTGAAGGCAATAGGGTTTTCGACATAGCCTTGATTGCTAGATTAAGAAGATATAGGCGAAAAAACGTTTTGGTTGTTTATGACCTAATGGAACCAGACGATAATAAGCAGTTGGTTGCTGTCGAGGGAGACGATCTGGTTTCAATCAAAAATTCAGAATTGCCGCAGTTTCCTTGGAACGCCTTTGCAGGCGTAGCCAGATTATCTCCAGATGTTATTGAGCTTTTAAAAAATGCGGTTGTTGTTTCACGGCCTGTTTTAGACGCGATATACGATGTTTTGCCGCTGTGCGAGATTAAGGTTGTGAAATATGATGACCTGGTAAATGGCCAACTTAATGGAGGACTTTCAACTGAATTGACAGGCGGTTCATACTCCAAGCTGAATTACAGGCTTGTTGTGAAGAAAGAGGATAATGGCGAGGGCCGCAAAAAGCTTATAAATGAAATTGAATGGCTTATGTCGGTTCCGAAAGAATTAAAGCCATATTTCTCAGAAGTCTTGGAATACAATATAGTGAGCGATAAAGTGTTTTACAACGTCCCCTATTATGGCAGCAGAAATCTCAGAGAGCATGTTTTAAGCGGCCATTTCGACCCAGATGCTACATGCGCTTTTTTGGAGAATCTCTTGGATTGGATGTTCAAGAATGTTTACTCTCGCAAAATAAGTGAAGCTCCTGATAATTGGGTTATGGAGAAGCATGTCAGGCGCGTTCTTGATCGCTTGGTGGAATGCTCCCTAAAATCAGAAGAGCTTGGAAAAATAATCAGAGCGGACAAAGTCATCATAAACAATAAGGAATACAGGAACGTAAAAGAAATGTTTGACAAACTTGCAGCTAATTCCGAATTTTTGGAATCGCTCAAGCCCAAGGACTTGGTAATGATTCATGGAGACCTGCACTTCCAGAACATTTTGATTTATAGCGAGACCGACACGGGATTCATGCTGGTGGATCCTCGCGGCGAACGCCTTGGTTCTGACATCTATTATGATTTAGGCAAGCTTTGGCACTCATTCCATGGGAAGTATGACTTTATACATACAGATCAGTTTAAATACAACATATCCTGGAAAGAGGATGTTCCAATAACTAGCTTTGCCATCACCAACAGTATTGCTGAGCGAGTGTACGATAACATTTACCAAAAATTCGCCAAAGTGATTCAAAAGTATGATTTTATTAAAAATGATGCCAATTGGGAAATGAAAACTCTGTTTGCTGAAGCCTCCCATTTTTGCTCGGTATCCACGTTCCATATTGGCAAAGCGAAAACAGCTGAAAGGTCTATTGTCCTTTACTTGATTGGAGTAATGCTAATAAACGAGTTCTTTGAGAGGTATTTAGAGTAGATGCCTGACCTCTGAAAACGGGGAAGTCGCCAGATGACCAGTAAAGTGATAGACACAAGCAGCAAGTAAAGGCGTGGCCGATGGCCACGCCTTTACTTGCTGCTTTTTTAAGCCGACTGAGAAATATGATTATGCCATTATTGCTTATCAAGTGAATCGCTTAATAAATACGCCGGTAAACGAAAATGTGATATCATTACCGTATTCAGCCTAATTTGTATAAGGGGGCGTTAAATAATCTGAAACCTGACAAGAATTAACTGATAGCACTGGGAGCGATACGAATTCAATGCAATTGAAAGACTGGCTCCAGGTGTTGAAATAAGTATACGGAAATAATAAATCAAGGTCAATAGACGTGAAAAAATAATGCTCGAACTGCATTTTATAAAATTATGGCTCGGTTTTTAGCTAAAAAAACCTCTTATCTGCCTAATGTCTGAAGAAGCGTGATGATATCGATTCTTCTTCAAGCGCAAAGCTGAAATCCTGGATTTGGCAAGAATTACAGAAAATGAATTGAAATAAGTCATTAATAAGACCTAATCAATTGAAAATCATGGCTAAAAGTGACATTCGGACCATTTAATTCATGCTCCAGTTGATTTAACGCCCCCTTATATAAACTCATTCTAGATGTTCTCCGACGGAGCCTCAATGTGATTGGCCTTTTGCTCTTTGGGTTGACGCTTCCGCTCAGCCAATGCAAAAAAATACAAATGTTTTTAGCCTTTTTCGATATGCATATGCTCTAAGCATTCCATTTGGGAGGGTAGTGGCGCAATGCGAATTGCAGGAATAATTCCAGCAAGATATGGAAGCACACGCTTTCCGGGAAAGCCGCTCGCTGACATCTGCGGCAAGCCAATGATATGGTGGGTTTACAGGAATTGCTCGAAATTCAAGGGCTTTAGCGAGTTGATATTAGCCATTGACGATGAAAGAGTGAAAGCTGCGTGTGATGAGCTGTCGCTCCCGTATGTTATGACTTCTCCAAATCACGACACCCCTACTGCACGAATTGCAGAGGTTGTCGAAAAGGTCGATGCCGACTTGTACATAGGAATAATGGGAGACGAGCCGCTAGTGGAGCCTGACTCCTTTCAAGGCCTCATCCCGATCAAGGAAACGCTTGACTTGTACGTAGCGATGCTGATAAAGCCGCTCACGGAAGCCACTGATGTTGTGGACACAACTAACCAGAAGGTTGTAGTAAACGCGTTGGGAAACATAATGCTGACCTCTCGGAGCCCTATTCCGTTTCCAAAAGGAAGCTCAAACTTTGCCTATTATGCCACTGGCTCAACATTTGCCTATACGCGAGAAGCGCTACGGTACTTCAACAACTCAGAGCGCTCCCAACTCGAGCTAGCGGAGGAAAACGATCTGATTCGCTGGCTCTACCAAGGCGTTCCCGTCAAAGCTGTATATTCTTCGTACAAGACGGTATCCGTAGACTCGCAGAAAGACCTTGATCGCGTTCGCCGCATTATAGCTGAAAAGATTGAAAAGGAGGCAGAAGCAAAAAATGAGCATAGCCTTGCTTGACTGCACCCTTCGCGACGGAGGCTATGTCAATGACTGGAAGTGGGGCTTCCTGAGGGCCAAGGACATAGTGCGATGCCTAACAGCTTCCGGAATAGATGTTGTAGAGGTTGGCTTCCTTCGCGACGTTGTCGGCTATGACGAGAACATCACAGTATGCAGCCGCATAGAGGAGCTGAACCTGCTTCTCCCTGAAAAGCGCTCTAAAACGAGATACTCGGCCATGGCCATGCAGAGCAATTACGACTTGGGCAAACTATCGCCTTACAGCGGAAAAGGCATTGACCTGATCCGTGTCACGGCGCATGACTACGACATAGCGGAAGGCCTGAAATTTGCCGAGAAAGTCAAGTCTCTTGGCTACAAGGTTTCCATGAACCCCATTAACATCATGGGATATACCGTCTCGGAAGTTGTCAGCATCATCAAGCGGGTGAACGAGATCAATCCTTACCAATTCTCTGTTGTGGATACATACGGCAGCATGAAGCAGCGCGATTTCGAAAGGCTTGTCCGCATCGCTGACAGCGAGCTGAACCCGGATGTCCGGCTAGGCCTGCATCTACACAACAACCTCGCCTTGCCTGTCGCGCTTTCGCAAAGGTTCCTGGACATCAAGTTCAACAGAGGCGTAACCATTGACGCGTCGCTGTTTGGCATCGGGCGAGATCCAGGTAACCTCCAGCTGGAGCTGATCGCCGACCACATAAACGACTTGTATGGAGGAAGCTACAGGATAGAGCACCTGCTTGACGCCATAGAGGATCATGTCATGCGGCTGTACGGAAATAGCCAATGGGGGTACAAGCCCGCGTACTTTCTTTCGGCGAGGCACAACCTGCACCGGAACTATTCTGAGTACTACATCGGCAAAGGGGATTTGACCCACCGGGACATTGACGCGATTTTCAGAACGTTTGACAAGGGCAAAAAATCCGCCTTCAACCAGGATTACGCTGACCATGTTTACCAGGAATACAAGCTGAGCAACATTGACGATACCCAAGACCGCGAGAAGCTGAAAGCTGAAATCGGATCCAGGCCGGTTCTTGTCATGGCGCCAGGCAACACCCTTAGCACTCACAAAGATGTAGTAACGGAATTCATCGCCTCTCACAAGCCAGTTATTATAGCTGTGAACTTTGCGCCCCGAGACTACGAAGCCGACTTCGCGTTCTTTGGCAACGCCCGCCGCTATCAAATGTTTTCTGACATAGCCTGCAAGAGGATTGTCACGTCTAACGTAACTGCGAAGGATGACGCGGAATACCATTTGAACTACGTCTTGCTTGTCGAGCGAAACGACAGGTACATCAACTCTCTCCCGTTGCTCCTGCGGCTCCTGTCTCAGATCGGGATTGCGAAAGTGTCGCTTGCCGGAGCCGACGGGTTTGACCAGACAAAGCAGAACTACTTTGATGAATACCTGTTGAGCGCAATCAAGCGGGATGATAGCATAAACGATTACACAAGCGGTATCATCAAAAGCATTGGCTTAAAGCTTAACTTTGTTACTCCGTCTTTGTATGAGACGGAAAGGTAGTTGCGTTTCTCTGACTGCCTGTCGATGCCGCTGATTTTGGGCGGCGCATGGCTCTGCCAGTATTGTTAGAATAAAAAATATAAAATATAAAATAAGAGGTGCCTATGAAAAGATACGCAATCTACGCCGCCGGAGTAACCTGGCCGCTTGTAAAGGACATACTCGATATTTGCCCAGCCTATGAGGAGTCAATCCTTGGAGGCAAAGGGCAGCTCGTCGCGCTCAGCGACTCAAATCCCGATTGGCACGGAACAATCTCGTGCGGAGTGGAGATAGTGGCGCCAGCCCAGCTTAAATCGCTGGAACTGGACAAAATAATCATCAGCAACATCTACCATGCGGAACAGATCAAGGACTACCTTGTGAATACGCTGAAATTCGATGAGGGCATGCTGGATGTGACCGTGACAGAAGTGGCGCAATTCCCGCGCAACCGTTGGCTTTCTGACTTCGCCAGCATAGCTCAGCTTAAAGGGCTCGAAGGCTCTGTTGCCGAAGGCGGTGTATTCAAGGGCACATTCGCCAAGTACATTAACGAATGCTTCCCTGACAGGAAGATTTGGCTCTTTGATACATTCGAAAGCTTCAACGAAGATGAGGTGAAGTATGACAAAGAGCACGGCTTTCTCGAAAAAGGCTATTCCGGCGTCTTCTTGAAAAACACTTCGATTGAGCTTGTCAGAAGCGTTTTGCCGCACCCAGAAAAAGCCGTTTTCAAGAAAGGCTTCTTTCCGCAATCCGCCCTGGGCGATACAGATCTTGAGCAAGAGAAGTTCGTGTTTGTCAACCTGGACTTTGACCTGTACCAGCCGATGATTGCTGGTCTAGACTTTTTCTGGAGCAAAATGGTAAGCGGAGGGGTTATTCTCGCCCATGACTACTTCAGCTGGCATTGCAAAGGCGCGTCTGAAGCCGTAAACACTTGGTGCGCTGACAATAGACAACACTTTATTCCCATTGGCGATGCGGTGAGCGTTGCGATAATAAAGCCATAACGCGATTATGTCGCCCTGCGCTTTCTTGTTTGATGGTTGGCGTATGCCAGTGTTTCGCAAAATGATAGACAAAAGCAGCAAGTAAAGGCGTGGCCCATGGCCACGCCTTTACTTGCTGCTTTTTTTAGCCGGCTGAGAAATATGATTATGCCATTATTGCTTATCAAGTGAATCGCTTAATTAACACGCCGACAAACGGAAAAGTGATATCATCACCGTATTCAGCCTAATTTATATAAGGGGGTGTTAAATAATCTTAAACCACACAAGAATTAACTGATATCACCGATATCGATTCTTGCTCAAGAAATTGAAAGACCAGATCCAGGTGTTGAAATAAGTATACGGAAATAATAAATCAAGGTCAATAGACGTGAAAAAAATAATGCGCGAACTGCATTTTATAAAACTATGCCTCAGTTTTTAGCTAGAAAAGGCTCTGAACTGCCTAATATCTGAAGGAGAGAATGCCATCGTTCCTTCTTCAAGCGCCAAGTCGAAAGCTTGATCAGTTGCCTTTTTATGGAGCAAATATAAAAAATATGACATTTACAACCACTAATCAATTGAAAATCATGGCTAATAATGACGTTCAGACCATTTAATGCATGCTCCAGTTGATATAACACCCCCTTATATAAACTCATAGCTGCGCAAATTTTGAGATCTAGGAGCTAAAAGCACAATGCAGACTTTAGGCGTAATCCCTGCGCGATACGCAAGCTCTCGTTTCCCAGGCAAGCCGCTAGCGGATATCCATGGCAAGCCAATGGTGTGGTGGGTGTACCAGAGAGCGAAGCAAGCGCTTGAGTTAAGCGACGTAATAGTCGCAACGGATTCCGAAAGAATAGCCAAAGCTTGCCATGACCTTGACATGAAAGTTGTTTTAACGTCAGCTGCCCACGCAACGCCAGCAGATCGCATTCATGAGGTGTCTGACAAGATTGGCGCGGATCTGTTTGTAGAAATTAACGGAGATGAGCCGCTAATCGCCCCTGAGACGATTTCAAGTGTCATCCCGAGCGGCATTGACAATGACTTGCCGTTTGTAGCTGGACTATACTCAGTAATCACAGCGCCCGTAGACGCCATAGATCCGACCAATTTGAAGGTTGCAGTCAGCAGACAAGGCTTGGGGCTCTACATTTCCCGCTTGCCAATACCTTTTCCGAAAGGGTCCAGCGATTTCGAGTACAAGAAGTATGTCGGAGTTGTCGCCTTCAATAAAAAAGCTTTGGACATCTATGTCGAGCTTCCGAGAGGAGAGCTTGAATCAGCGGAGGACATGGATCTTTTGAGGTTTATTGAAAACGGCATACCAGTGCGGTTTTCAAGGGTTGATTGCGAGGCGGTTTCGGTGGACACACAAAAAGACCTTGAAATAGCAAGGCGTCTTTTAGCTCCCCCCCCCCACACACACTCTCTCACTCACTCTCACTCTCAT
>JAISWZ010000706.1 GCA_031270945.1 Clostridiales bacterium
TGCTGTAGCGTTTATTGTTATGAGCGCTTTGGTGATTTATGTATGGCTTTCATATGAATCTTGGAAGTATGGCACATCATCCAAACCAAGCGAGGAAAATTCAGGAGACACGTCGGGCACTGGCAAAAAGGACAACACTCCAAAGATAGATAACTGAGACAAGACGACTTTGTAGGATAAAGAAAGATAAAGAAAAATATAGAAGGTGCCGTTTTTAAAAAGACTTGATTTTATGTCCTTTATGGAGTGATTGCGGCAAAATGGGGAATAATAGAAAATAATAGCTAATAATATCTAATAATAGGATAAGCGCACTTTGAGACAGCTTCAAAGTGTGCTTTTCTTAACTTTCATATATATTCAAATCGCGCTTTTCCTTAGGAAGCAACAATCCGGCGTGATACTCATGCATATCGAGCTTAGATATTACAGGAAACTTGTTATCTTCTTCAGAGTAATTCTCTCTTGCTTTGCGCCAAGGCCTCTCGCATCTGATCATCCAGGTAACATCTGAAGGCATTTTATCCGCGTATTTTTCCAAAACCACATCAATGCCCTCGGTTTGCTGCTCAGTCAAAACATTTGCATCGTATTCTCCAAGAACCCCATCGAAGAAAATTACATCATTCGGGAGCGCATTGAACAGGTCAAAGCAAACGACTCCAACTTCACACGCTTGAAAGTCTTCGTCAAAGAGGGCACATCTCTCCAAGCCAATGTCCATGCCTGAGCATAGTAACAAAGCTTTTCAAGCATCATGGGTGTCATGCTGCCTCTTGTGTGAATAATGTATTTCGCTACATCAAAAATAGTAGCCAGAGCAAACACCTCTATCATTCATAGCTTTCAACCGCAAATCTGCATCAACGCATTTAGTCAAAACCTGGATTTATTGAACAACGAGGAGCATCGGTGGAACAAGCAAATGATGGCTTTTGAGCTATTCGGTAGAATCATGCTATTTCATTTTTATTATACGCATTAATTTGGATATAGTCAATTAAGGGCCCGACCGAGACTAGACGCTTTTGAAAGACAAAGAATGATAAAGAAAGATGAAGGAGGATAATGCATTATAAAGAAAGCTGTTGAATATGAGCGAAATTGGGAGCTGAATTGGTTCCTTGTTTTAGTTATTGGTGAATTTTAGATCCGGATTTAAGAAGAAAATGCCAAAGAAAGTCTTATATAAAGCCAAAATGATTTTTACTATCATCTTAACTAAATAAAGAAGGCCATTGATTTAGACGAAAATTTGAGATATAATGTGAATATCCCAAAACCTCAGAGGGTAAAGAAGAGCGCTTGCCCAATGTTCAAGGGTAATGCCAAAGTCCTGCGAAGGCTTAAGCTTTTGGGATACGCGGTGTGATTCGAATTTTACGCAAGGGCGCAAGGGATGGGAGGTAGGAACTTATGGGCGTGAGGATAAGATCCGCAATGCTCATTGTCGTCTTCATGGCTATGATAGCCGCGCTGTCGGGCTGCGCTGGCCAAAAGTCAAGCGTAGACTTGTGGTCTGAGTCGCTTGATGAAATGAAGAATGGCTCTTTCAGCTTCTACAAAAGATCGGCGGCACTATCAGTGCCAGATGGAACATATGATTACATAGATGTTATCAAGGAGATCAAAGAAAGCGACTGGTCTGAAAACTTGATTTTGGCTCAGAGCGTGGATGGCGCGTTCAGATTGCTGTTCGTTTATGATAATTCCGCAGTTCGAGTTGAAGGCGGCAAAAGTGAGATGAGGTTTCGCTTTGATGGCCAGGTCAAGGCTTATGAGTCCGTGGATGGTTTGCCATGGCGCAAGCTCGATGAAGCTGGCACAGAAACAGCATACAAAAAGGTTCTCATGTCCACTGTCAATGTAGTAGACATGGATGGAAGCATGATACACAAAAAAGTCTCCGGATCAATTTTGACCACTTTTACCGCTCAGTTCAATGAAGTAATCCAGGTGTTCAGGAATCGCCTTCTTTTAGGCGCTTATGCGCAAGGCGAATACAATAAGCTAAAGTCTAGTTCAGGATGGCTGTTCTGCACCGCTCTGACTCTTATCATTGCTCTGTTTTCATTCATAAGCGCAAAAATCTATCACCTATTGATATACAAGGCTCCAGTCCGATACGTGACAGCGACAGTGTTTTCTGCCGTGGCTGGCTTATCGATTTCCATAGGCGCAGGTGCAATAGCGACTCGCCCGAACAACTTGTTTTTTGTGATCTCTTCGGTTCTTGCCCTGATTTTTTTCATAGCTGCTTTTTTCCAGGAAGACGAGCGCATCCTGTCTGGGATAGAAGGCCTGATTTCTCTATTGGGAGGCTTTGTATTCGGAGTTTTGCTTGCAACCAACTTTATCATGACTTTAGTGGCCTTTGTTGTCATAATGGTCATTTTTAGAGCGACTAGAATCAAAGTACCGGCAAAACCGACAGGCAAAGGCACGGTACAGCCACACATGCCAAATCCAGGCGGAGGTGGTTTGACTAAGCCAAAAAAGGGTGATACGCCTATCATAAACTTGCCAAAGAAATAGGGCTATCGACAGTTGAGTGTAAAAAGCGGTGTATTCGTTTGAGTGCGCAAAGGGGAGCCGAAGTGGGATCCCCTTTTTGGCGTTAAGGATTTAGCGTTGCAGGATTTAGCTTCGCGAAGTGCTTTCGGTTATGCAAGGCTCAATCTCTAATTCGTCGGTTTTGACACTGCAGTCAGCATAAATTACTACTTTTAAATGCCCTAACAAAAGCTTGAATTGCAATTATTTTATCTAACCAATTGAAAAAGATTAACTCTTAAGTTATAATATGAACAAAGGAGCTGGGAGTGGTGATATGGGCGTGAGAACGAGGGCTGCAAGGATTCTCGTAGCCTTCATGGCTATGATAGTCGTGCTGTCGGGCTGTTCT
>JAISWZ010000319.1 GCA_031270945.1 Clostridiales bacterium
CTTCCGCTTGACGCCACTTGGACAGTTGTTGACGCTTACGCAACAGTTGAAGGATCTTATGAATTCATTGCAACCATTGAAGTACCCGATGGCTACGCAAATCCCGACGAGCTAACAGCGTCAGCCAATATCGTCATTGGGCCAAAAGCTGAAGAGCCTGTAGTTCCAGAGCCCGAAGACGTTGCTATCACAGGTTTCAAGCCAATAGCAGACATCAATGGCGGAACAGAAGACGATCCAGAATACGCTGATCTAGCCTCCGCCCTTGCCGCTCTTCCAGCAACCGTTACAGCAACCCTTGATAACGGCGCAGAGCTTACGCTTGACGCCACTTGGGCAGTTGTTGACGCTTATGCAGCAACAGAAGGAACGCATGCCTTTAAAGCGACAGTAACAGCGCCTGAAGGCTACGCAAATCCTGATAGCCTAACAGCGTCAGCCAATATCGTCATTGGGCCAAAAGCTGAAGAGCCTGTCATTCCAGAGCCCGAAGACATTGCTATAACAGGTTTCAAGCCAATAGCAGACATCAACGGCGGCTCGTCCAACTCTCCTGCCTACGCCACTCTTGCTGACGCCATCGCGGCTTTGCCCGCAACTGTCACAGCAGAGCTTGCCAACGGCGAAGAGATAGAGCTTCCCGCCACATGGACCGCATCCGGCGATTACAAAACAGCGGCTGGAAAGTATGCGTTTGTTGGCGCGGTTATAGCGCCTCAGGGCTATTCCAACCCGGACAGCCTGACAGCTTCCGCAGCCATAGCTATCTCCGCCTCCTCTATAACAATAGTTCCGCCGCCGTACAATCCGCCCATTTTCTACAATCCGCCAGCAGTATCGCCAACTGTCACCCCAGTGCCAAGGGTCATAGTCGAGCTGCCTCCTGTTTCGCCTGAACGCGAGCCAGAAGTGTACGCGGCCCAAGAGCTGTATAAGCTTAGCCTGTTTGTAGGCACTGGAACCACCCCACAAGGCGCTCCAGTCTTCGAGCTAGAGCGCGGCATGTCCAGAATAGAGGCTCTCGCTATTGTCATAAGGCTTATGGGCCTTGAAGACAAAGCGCTCTCCTTCTCCGGAACAAACCCGTTCACAGACGTTCCAGAATGGGGCACCAAGTACGCGGGCTTCGCTTACAGCATAGGCCTGGCGGCTGGAGTCAACGAAGCGCACACTCTCTTTGACTCCTCCAAGCCTGTCACAGCTCAGCAGTTCACTGCCTTCATGCTCAGGGTTCTGGGATACTACGAGTTAAACGGAGATTTTGCACACAGCAACTCTGTCACCAAAGGCGCTGAAGCCGGCATCATCCTTGAAAGCCGCAAGCCCGCTCCGACCTCCGAGCTTGCCAGGGGAGAAGCCGTTGTAATCATGGCTAGGACGCTTATGGCGTACCAGAGAAGCACGTACATCCGCTTCATTGAAACCCTGGTTTCAAGCGGAAAAATTACTAAGGATGAGGCAAGCGAATTTTTGGCGGCCATCGCGGCGCTGAAGTAGATTGAATTAAGGGCTCTCGCGAGCGAAAACTCAGGTTTTCGCCCGCGAGCGTCATGTAAGAGCAACGCGTTGAAGCGTCGCATGACTGCGCTTTGTAAAAGAGGAACGCTCACGCGTTCCTCTTTTATTAAAACTGCTGAAAGAGGGGCTTGTCCGCAAGCAATATTTGTGCGATTTTCCATTTTGAAAAACTGCCTCCTTAAGAATCCCCAGTCTTCAGGCCTTGCGGGGCTGGCTTTTCTCCTGGATTCTCATGCTTGGCAATTATTTAAGGCTTCAGCTTGAGCACCTGAATTTTGGACAAAAAGATCTGAATTTTATACATATGCAGAGCCCCAACCAGGGTATATAATGGACATATTCAATAAAGGCTATCCGGTGAGAAAATAAAAAGCCGGTTATTCTTTAAGAAAACTGATGAAGCGATGGAAAGCGGCGTGCCGCCTTCAGCTTCAAAGGGGGTTTGCGCATGGCTTCAGGAACTGCCCCAAAAGGCGCTTCCCTTGCCAAGCGGATATACAGGAACAGGGGACTGTATCTTGTGTTGCTGCCAGGCATGATATTCTTCGCAATCTTCGCCTACGGTCCAATGCCCGGAATTCAGCTGGCGTTCAAGCGCTATTCCAACAAGCTGGGCATCTGGGGCAGCGAGTGGGTCGGGTTGGCCAATTTCAAGCTCATATTCATGAAGCCTGAATTCAGCACCGCCTTGACGAATACACTTATAATTTCATTCATGAAAATCGTGGTAGGCTTCTGGGTTCCCATTGTAATAGCCATTTGCATTAATGAGCTGACAAATAGGAAGCTGTCGCGGACGCTGCAAACAATATTCACTTTTCCGCACTTTCTTTCCTGGGTCATCCTCGCCGGAATCCTGTCCAACTTCCTGGGCACTGACGGGGTGGTAAACAACGCCATTGTTTTGCTTGGCGGACGCAAGATAAACATGCTTGCAAACGCAGGAGTCTTTCGCTGGCTCCTGGTTTTCACTGACATCTGGAAGGAAGCTGGATGGAGCTGCATAATGTACTTGGCGGCTATCGCCTCAATAGATTCCGCATTGTACGAAAGCGCGACCATTGACGGAGCAAATAGGCTCCAGCGGGCGCTGTACATAACTCTTCCCGGGATATCCGGGATGGCCGCGATACTTTTGGTGCTTCAAGTCGGCAACGCCATGAACGCCAACTTCGACCAAATTTTCAACCTCTACAATCCGCCCGTTTTCTCCACTGGAGACGTCCTGGACACTTACATCTACCGGGTAAGCTTCCAGCAGCAGGCGAATTTCGGCTTCTCGACCGCAGTCAGCCTCTTCAAGGGCGGCGTGAACTTCATTCTGCTTGCCGGAGCAAACATCATAAAAACAAAGATAGACGGCCAGTCGATTCTTGACTAAGGGGGGCGGGCGCATGGCCATGAAAAGAAGGAGGGCGGATCTGCCGCTCATCCTTATCACAAGCTTTTTGATCCTTTGGGGCCTTATTGTTTTGTTTCCCTTTTACAACGCTGTATTGATCTCCTTGGTTCCCATGGACGTGTACTACAAAACGCCAATCCTGCTCTACCCGAAAAGCGCGACTCTTCTGTCCTACATCCATATCCTCAACTGGAGGAACCTATTGAGCGGATTCAAGAACACGCTGTTTGTGCTTCTTGTTGGAACCACCTACAACGTTATCCTGACCACTCTCACAGCTTACGCCTTGACAAAAAACATCCCTGGGAAGAGCGTATTCAAGGGCATCATCATTTTCACCATGTTTTTTGGCGGAGGGCTTCTGCCTTTCTATCTCCTGATTGTGAACATGCACCTGGTGAACTCCTTGTGGGCCATGGTTCTCCCCTCTGGAGTCAGCATCTTCAACCTTCTTTTGATGCAAAGCTACTACAGGACCCTCCCGGACGAGTTCGAGGAATCCGCAAGGATTGACGGCGCCGGGGAGCTTACGATACTATTTAGAATTGTCCTTCCCCTCTGCAAGCCCATGCTAGCGACGATAACGCTGTACTACGCGGTGGACCGCTGGAATGAGTGGTACAACGGAATGCTCTTCATGCAGAAGACCGCGAAGTGGCCGCTCCAGCTGTTCATCCGCAACATGCTCTCAGACGCGGCAATGATACTGCAAGCGGTTCCAGCGTCCCAGCGGGTATCAATCTTTTCTGAAGGCATGAAGATGGCGGCCATAGTAATTACCATGACCCCTATCATCTGCGTGTATCCGTTCCTCCAGAAGTACTTTGTCAAGGGCATAACCCTTGGCGGAGTGAAGGGGTAATTAAATAGGAAAAGCCAACAAAGACTTCTGTCTGGTCTTGCCCAATAAAAATCTAAAGGAGAGAAAACCATGAAAAAACTGCTCGCGTTATTAATCGCGGCCCTCATGGCATTTGGCGCCACAGCTTGCGCCAACAACAACAGCGGCGCTGCCGCAACCAATCCTCCAGCCGCCGCGCCAGCACAAGAAGCGACAAAGGCGCCAGACAGCGCTCCAGCCGCTCCAGCCGCCGAAGCCGCCTCAGGCGGACACCTTAAGTACACAATAAGCGCCATTGATGCCGACAAAGCTGGAACAATGAACGAAGACGGCTCCCTGTCAGGAGATCTGGCATGGCTCTATGACAAGTTTGACTTCGAGTTTGAGTTCTTCCCGCTCACCTGGGACAACTACATTGACCAAACCAGGATGTGGCTGGCGTCAAACGAAGCTCCAGACCTGCTGATGCTTGACGTGGCGGCAGTCCGCTACACAGAGTTTGTCAACAACGTGCAAGACGGAATGTTCAGGCCTTACACAGGCTATGAGAACTACCCGAACCTCAAGGCGAAAATGGACAACGCGTCCGCCGGCAAAAAGTTCATAGTAGACGGAGAGCTTTACGCTTGGCCAGGTTTCATTGACACGGAAATGTATGACTACAGGGTTCTAAACGGCGCTTGCATCCGCAAAGACTGGGCGCAGGCTGTTGGCCTCTACCAAGAGGATCGCCTCTACACATGGGATGAGCTCCTTGCCATGATAAGAGCCGTCCTTGATCAGGATCCAGGCGGAAACGGCCCTGGAAACACAATAGGAATGCTTGGCGTCGATTGGCAGTTCCCGAAATACTTCGGGCCTGGAAACCTTTCCCCTTACATGCTGCAGTACGGCCCGGACGGACAGGGCGGATACACATGGGGCCCGCTTCTTCCCGAGTCCCTGGAAGTTGTAAAGATGACAAAGCAGCTCTATGACGAAGGGCTCATCTGGCCTGACGAGGTTATGGTAAA
>JAISWZ010000324.1 GCA_031270945.1 Clostridiales bacterium
TCGCAAAGTATGTATCTCCACTTGTTTTGGCACTTGCCCCGCTTAACGATATCATAGATCGCCTCAATGGAGTCCCCGGCCGCCTCTTTGCCAAACTTGCTTAAAAACAAGGAGCCGTATAGCCTGATTACTTCTTGCATGAAGTACATGTTCATTTGCCCGCTCCTTTCTTGGAGCATCGCCTGTTATGCTGCTTGGTGAAAAGAACTGCGCTTTTCGTTTTGTTCAAATAGAACCTGCGGAGCGTAAAGAACTATGCTTTCCGTTTATTCATAGAACCTGCGGAGCGAAAAGAGCAATGCTTTTCGCTCCGATTATAACAGAAAGCCAACAAGCCCGCAAGACAGGAAAATATTAGAGCAATGCCTAAATTGGATATGCGCACAATATTCGTACATCACAATCCAAGGCTTCCAAAATATTTGCCGTTTGCGCTCGCGAGCGAAAACATCAAGAAATGCTCGATTCACAAGCCTGGCCTAACGCTCAATCCAGCGCTCACCCCTATCTGGCCTTCTTCCTGCTTGCCGCAGGCAGAACCCCGTAATTTCTTATCTTCCTGAAGCCTGGCGGGAAAGTGTGCAGAAGAATCCGCCTCAAGAACTCGTCCCCTGGCAAAGTCATTGTTTTTATCGCGTCAGAATCCCTTGAATCCCTCCACGAGAAAGAGACCCCCGAACCATCAATCTTTTGGATCCTGTAAGCGGCCATGGATGTGCGCTTCATGTGATCTGACAAGTATTTTACCGCGTTTCGCACGCTTATGACCTTTTTGTTGTAGACAATCCAGGTCTTTTCGAAGAGGGATGTTAGAAAGAAAGCCTTGTAAAACGGATCCTCGTAGCTGTCGGGGCCATGGTCAGGAAGTTCGAGCGCCCCCCAAATCTTCTTGAGCGCGTTTATCAGCTTCCCTTTGTATGTCATGGCAAGGAGCGAGTTTGAAAGCATATAGTTGTCTAAAGCTTTCCATGTCCCGTCCTCCTTCAGAACCCTCCCCGGAATGTAGCAGTGCAGGTGGGGGTGGAGGGACAGATCCTGCGCCCAGGAGTGAAAAACAATGACAGCGCCAAGGGATCCGCCCAAATTTCTTGAAGCAAGCTCAAGCAGGGTTTCAGCCGCCGCCTCGTACATGGCGTCTCCAAACTTCAGCTTGTTCAGCCAGTAAAAGTCGTTGAGCTCCAGCGGGATCGTGAAAACTACATGAAAGTACGATATGCCCTCCACAATTCGCGAGACTTTCAGCCCATCCCAGGACGACTTCCCTTCTCCATGGCATATTGGGCATCCCTTATTGCTTTTTGCGCTAGGCTTGGCTATGATGTTCCCGCAATCCTCGCAAATGATGTATTTCCCGCTCTTGCCCCGCCTGACGACGTCCAGTATCGCTCCAACTGAGTCCCCGGCGGCCTCTTTCCCCCACCGGCTCAAAAACAAGGCGCCGTATAGCTTGATTATGTCTGTCATGAAGTAAAGGTTCATGTGCCCGCTCCTTTGCGCTTTTTGAGAAGCATCTTTATAAGCATCTTTTGAGAAGCATCTTTTGAGAAGCATTTTTTAAAGAAGTACTTCTATATCTTTGGCTATTGCGAGCGCCGCTAATCACTATGAGGCAGATTTAGGCGAGAATGAGCGCATAATTCAAAATTTCATAATTCGTGCCGGATAGCGTTTGCCCAAGGGCAAACGCTATCCGGTGCCTCAGATTAATGGGCTTAAGCGCAAGAACAGGAGAAGGCAAGGGCTCTAGCCGCAGTTCGCCGCAATAGAGCGCCTGACCAGCGCTTTTTTTGCGCCTTCTTGCAAGCCCAAAACCCCTAAAACCGCGCCATATATAAAACTTCTAAAAATTCATTCCAAAATCTAAAATCTGTTGTATTGTTTTTTGCGCAAACGAAAATTATACTGGTACAGCAGTGACAGCGCTGGAATGAATGGATTAGTAGATGCCTAGCCTTGGCCTGGTCTTGGCCTGAAATGGCGTTTTAATGGGATTTTGCAGCTTGGATTGGCGGTTTGGCCTTGATTGCCATGGAACGCAGTGAAATGTTGCACAAATTCCTGAGCGGGAAGAGCAGTAGGAAGATCGGTTAGATAGGAGTGGTGAGATAGAATCGTGAGATAGGAGAGGTGAGACAAAAGCGTTAGATAGGAGTGGTTTAATGGCCATGGTAAAAAAAGCGCTAAAGAGATACCACTGGCAGTACATAATGGTCATGTTTGGCATTGCCTGCCTGATACTTTTCAGCTACGCGCCAATGCTGGGGCTTCAGATCGCGTTTCGCGACTTCAGGATTGGCCGGTCGATGTGGACCAGCAAATGGGTGGGCTTGTCCAACTTCAAGTTCCTGCAGGACAGCGAGTTCTGGCGGGTTATGAAAAACACAATTACCCTTACCATGTCAAGGCTGGTGATCAGCTTTCCCGCCCCGATCATTCTCGCCCTCTTGCTAAATGAAATAAGGAATTCCACGTTCAAGCAGATCGTGCAGTCGATCACCTACATCCCTCACTTCATATCCTGGGTCGTCATAGCCTACATGCTCGATTCCCTGCTATCCCCCTACTCCGGCCTTGTAAACGAGATCATTAAGTCGTTTGGCGGATCCCCCGTCTTCTTTATGGGAAGCCCAAAGTGGTTCACTCCATTGTTTGTGATAGCAAGCACTTGGAAGGAGGTTGGCTGGGGCACGATTGTGTACCTGGCGGCCATTTCGGGGATCGAGCTGGAAATGTACGAGGCGGCCAGGCTAGACGGCGCTGGCAGGTGGAAGCAGATGCTATACATAACCCTGCCCTGTCTTGCGCCCACGATCAGCCTTCTTTTCATACTCTCCCTTCCAGGCATACTGAACGCCGGGATCGACGCGGTATACCCTCTCATGAACAGCGCAAACCTGGAAGTCTCAACCGTGCTTGACGTATACGTTCTCCAGAACGGGCTGGAGCGAGGCAAGTACAGCTTCTCCACTGCGGTCGGGCTGGTTTCTTCTGTTTTTAGCCTAATCCTGGTCTGGGGCTGCAACAAGCTTTCAAATAAGATTTTAGGGGATGGCCTATGGTGAACGGATCTCGCAGGGCTCGCATAGATCGCAGGGCTCGAGGCATAAGCCTTTTCGGCATCGCGAACGTCATTTTCTTGTCCCTGCTATGCCTGATTACCCTTTACCCGCTTTACTACATCCTGATCCACTCCTTCAACGAGGGCGTGGACTCCCTCAACGGCGGCCTATACCTTTGGGTGCGAAAGTTCACCCTGTTTAACTACCAGTACGTGCTGGGCAACAACGTTATCATGAACTCCTACAAGATCACCATCTCCCGCACGCTTCTTGGAACTGTCCTGGGGCTGTTCGTGACAGGGATCACCGCCTACGGCATGTCGTTTCGCTCCATGCCAGGCCGGAAGGCCTTGATGGGCCTGATCATAGTTTCCATGCTTTTCAGCGGCGGCCTTATCCCCTACTATATCCAGCTCTCAAAGCTTCATCTGGCAGACACCTTTTGGGTTTACATTTTCCCGGCTATGTTCAACATCTGGAACATGTTCGTGCTTATGAAGTCCTTTATGGCCCTGCCAGACAGCCTGCATGAGTCCGCTTTCATTGACGGCGCAGGCGAGATCACGATACTGGCCAAAATTGTGTTGCCGCTCTCGAAGCCAACCCTAGCGGCCATAGCCCTTTTCATAGCCGTGTCCCACTGGAACGACTGGTATTCTGGCGCGTTTTTTGTCAGCACCGCCAAGCT
>JAISWZ010000484.1 GCA_031270945.1 Clostridiales bacterium
CTTTCGCTGTAGAACGCGGTTATGTCGCAACTGTCTGTGAACAAAACCTCGCTGTCTGGGAAGGCCTTTCTTATTCCATCTAGCGCAGTGACGCTGTATGGCGGGTTCCCTGAATACCAGTCAGGCAGGTTTTCATTGCCCAATCGGCCTATAACCGCAATCTTCCCAACATTCTTGGCCAAGGGCAGAAAGCCGTCATTTTTTAGCAAGACCACAGCTTCCCTGGCGGCTCTTCTGGCCAGCTGAGAATGTTCGGCTGAGCACAAGGCGGTCTCCGGCACATCGCCAAGAGGGTTATGATCCCCTCCGTATGCTCCAAGCCTAAACAGGATTGAAAGCTGTCGCGACAGTGAAACGTCAATGTCCCGCTCTGTTAGAAGCCCCTGTTCCACCGCCTCTGTCACGGACTTGATTACCAGCTCCGGCTTGTCAAGAAACGCGTCTAGCCCCGCTTTCAAGGAGGCCGCTGCCGTTTCCGCATAAGAGCCAAATTTGTGCTCTGTCACAGCCAGGCCAAACGCGCCGCCGTCGCTGGCGAAAAATCCGTCAGATCCCCAGCGGTTTCTGACTATGGAGTTCAGCTCTGGATTCATCAGCCCGATGTTTCCGTTTACCTTGTTGTAGGCGCACATGAGGGACTTGGCATGCCCTTCTTCAAAGGCGTAGGCGAAGACTCTGAGATAATATTCGTTTCTAAGCTTCTCTCCGATCACGGAGTCAGCCCATGTTCTCTCGAACTCGTAGTTGTTCGCGTAGAAATGCTTGGGCATGGCGGCAACTCTAAGCCAATAGCTGTCACTTCCCTGAAGGCCCTTTATAAGCTCAGCCGCAAGCTTTCCGGCCAAGAGCGGATCTTCTCCGTAGGCCTCCTCGTTTCGTCCCCATCTGGGATCCCGCTCCATGTCAATGGTAGGGAAGAACAAAACCAGAAACCCTTTCTTGCCGAGCGTGTTGTGGTAGACGCGAGCCTCCTTGCCAATGCATTCCCCGATTCTTGAAGCCAGCTCTTTGTCCCAGGTCATGCTGATGCCTAGCGGCTGGGGAAAAACCGTGGCTTTTCCCCCGTCGCGGAGCACAACCCCGTGCGCCCCTTCTCCGCCAAGCCAGAACTCCCCCAGCCCAAGCCGCTCTATTGGCGGATGCCTTGAGGGCAGAAAGGAGATCTTTTCTTCAAGCGTCATTCTTGATAGCAGATCGCTGACGCGATCTGCCAGTGATCTTCCAATCGGCAGGCCTTCGCCATTATCCATTTTGCCCTACCCCCAAAACCAGGCTTTCAGCGCCTAGCGGCACATAAGCCTGATCTTTTCCAGAGACGATTCTCAGCTTGATTGGATCCGCGAAATACTCAAACGAAAGCAGCAACGTTTCGCCATCTCTTTTTCCCGTCACTTTGCATGCCTTTTCCGCGCGCTCCAAATATATCAAGGCGCTGGCTTCCGCCAATTCATAGGCTGTGATGTCATAGAAGTCGCTGCCGTCATCCTTCGTGGCAAGAAGTGTGTTCTCTTTCACGTAGAGTGGCATCTCAAAGTAGCTGACTGTGTCTTTGAAGTATCTGCCTCCCGCTCTCTTCTCTCCTGTAATGGCATTGGTGAAGATTCCTTCTGGCAGGTAGTAGGAGCAGGTCATGTCATCGCTGAAAACCGGGGCGCACAGCAGGCTGTCGCCTAGCATGTACTGCAGATCCAGGGTTCCGCATATCGGATCATCCGGGAACATCATTACCATCGGGCGCATCACGCCTATTCCCTCTTCGCAGGAGAGAACTGACTGCGCGTAAATGTAAGGCATCAGCTTTATCTTAAGCTTTGCGAAAGCCCGCAAGACATCTTCGCTTTCATCGTCAAAGAGCCACGGCACCCGGTACGATCCGCTTCCATGAAGCCTTGAGTGAGTTGACAGCATGCCAAAGGCAAGCCATCTCTTGTACAAGTCCGGAGTGGCGGTAGCCTCAAACCCGCTTATGTCATGGCTCCAGAACCCAAACCCGCAGCATGCCAAAGACAGCCCGCCCCGAAGTGTTTCGGCCATGGAGGCGTAAGTGGCAAACGAGTCTCCGCCCCAATGAACGGGGAATGACTGACAGCCTACAGTTGCGCTTCTGGCAAAGACAACCGCTTCGTCTTTGCCCCTTTTCTCCACGAGAAGGTTGTAGACAGCCCTGTTGTAAAGAAAGGTAAAGTAGTTGTGCATCTTCATGGGATCTGATCCGTCAAAGTAGACTGCGTCCTTTGGAATCCGCTCTCCAAAGTCAGTCTTGAAGCAGTCAACCCCCATGTCCAAAAGCGCGGATAACTTGCCCTTGTACCATTCCTCGGCCTGGGGGTTCGTAAAGTCCACGATCCCCATGCCTGGCTGCCACTTGTCGTCTTGCCATGCGCTTCCGTTCTTTTTCTTGATCAAATAGCCGTTTTCAAGCGCTTCATCAAAGAGCGGAGACTTTTGGCCGATGTACGGGTTTATCCAGACGCATGCCTTAAGGCTTCCCACTTCCTTGATCCGGGCCAGCATTGCCCTGGCGTCAGAGAATTGGGTTTCGTCCCAAGAGAAGTTGCACCATTCAAACTCCTTCATCCAAAAGCAGTCGAAATGGAACACTGAAAGAGGTATTCCCCTTGTCTTCATTCCGTCTAGCATGGACCTTACCGTTTCCTCATCGTAGTCGGTAGTAAAAGAAGTTGACAGCCAGAGGCCAAAAGACCAGTACGGAGGAAGCGCCGGCTTTCCGGTCAAGGAAGTGTAGTTGGCCAAGGCGCTTCTCATGGATCCTCCGCCAAACACATAGTACTCCAGGCATTCGCCAGGAACTGAGAACTGGTTCTTTGACACGGCTTCAGACGCCACTTCAAAGCTGACCAATCCAGCGTCATTGACAAGCACCCCGTATCCTCTATTCGAAAGGAAAAACGGCATGTTTTTATACGCTATCTCAGACGCCGTGCCTCCGTCCTCATTCCAGATGTCAACGGTTTGCCCGTTTTTGACAAAAGGCCCAAACCTCTCTCCCAGCCCGTAATAGAGCTCTCCAACAGATAGATCCAGCCGTTCGCGCATGAATGGGCCCTCAGGCGTTTGGACATATGCCAGTTGCCTAGGGCCGGAGGACGTTAAAAGCTTCCCGTCATAAAAAAAGGAGGCGGAATATGGCCGCCTGGCAATGACAACGGACATCCTTCCGTTCTTAAGTGTAACACTTTGAGAATCCTGGGTCACCTCAAAATTTTCAGGGCTCTTGTTCAGGCTAAAGAACGGCCCTTTCACAGTTTCCCCTTTGAAGTGATAAGCCTTGACTCCAATAATGTCCTTCCGTGGCGCTGAAAACTCTACTGTGAGCAATGGGCCTTCTAGCGCCTGCCACTTGTGGTCAATGATCTTAGGTGAAACAAACGCGGTCGGCACTCCGTTTCGAAACTCAAAAGCCCGCAAGTCAGCCGCGCCTTGCACTGATACCCCTCTGCGGTTAACCCAATACCCATACGTGAATTTCATTTGTGCCCCTCCATAAAAAATGGGGCGGGTTTTCCGCCCCATTTTCATATATACGCGCCCTACTCTTTAAAGCATGATCCAACATTTTTATCGGCCTAGAAAAGGTCTAGGCGAAGCCTTCGCTTTGGCGATTTGCCCGTGGGCAACCGCTATTCTGGGCCTTTAAAAAGATATTCGGACATGCCCCTATTTATTTCTTGTTTCTTATTTATTTTTTAAATTTTATTTTATTTTATTTATTTTTTTCTTACTTCATCGACTCATCCTCAGCCGCTTTGCGCCTGACCGCTTCATTCTTTTGGAACTCCACGCATTCAGCATAACCGTAGCTGTTAGCTGAGTCAATCATTTCTTTTACAAGCGCGTCATACTCTGCGTCAGAGTTGGCGTAAATCGCTTTCCAGCTGCCGTCCTTGACTGCTGTGGCAACCTGGCTCCATATTGTCTGTAGCTCGTTGCTCTTAGCGGACACGGAATAGCTTGATCCCGGGACAATAGCTATGTTTCCGTTTCCTTCAAGATACTCGTCAGCGTTAGGATATCCGCTCCAGTCGATCCAGTCCTGCATTATCGGAGACACGTCTCTGCCTTGGGCAGACTCCCAGAAAATCCTGTTGAAAGTCTCGCCATTACCCTCTGGGTTAAGGGCGTCCGCAGACCAAGTGGTGTTGTTGGTCTTGAACGATCCGTCTCCATAGGTTCCGCCGTACTCAGCTGGCATCTCAGTATTGCCGTCAGAAGTGGTCTTAAGGCCCAGATCTGTCAGGTACGCCTTTCCGTCAGCATTGTAGTCCCATGTGACTCCCTTGGGGCCGTAGTTATATGTCATGACTCCATCCGGAGTGCTGAACCAATTGATTATGGCCATGCAAAGCTCTGGGTAGTTTGTCTTTGAGCCTATTGTCCAAACGCGGTCTCCGCCGTTGGTGTTCAGGCCGTAGGAGAGGTTCTTCGCGTCATCAGCTGTGCGGGCGTACATCATTTTGCCTTCCGCCAGATGCTCGTCAGTGTTGTAGTTGGAGCTTCCCAGCCAGTTGAAGAGCTGGAAGAAAGCCGCGCCAGTCTGGAAGTCTTCTGTCACGTCGTTGAAGGTCTGAGTCATGCTGTCAGGGTTCAAAAGGCCCTTCTGGTACAGGGTGTTGTAGAACTTCAAAGCTCTCAAGTACAAGCCGTCAAGCTGCAGGCAGTCTTGGTACTCTTGGGTCACTGGGTTGTAAAGGCCAAATCCGAACTCATCCCAGCCATACAGCGCGGCTGTCGCCTTTACGAACATGACCATGTCTCCGTCCCAGTCCGGGAACAGCGACACGCCATAGGTCTTGCCGCCTGTGTCAGATGTTGGGGCCAGCTTCTGCATCCCCTCAAGAACTCCAACATAGTCTTCGAGAGTCTTTATCTCAGGATATCCAAGCTCCTTGTACAGATCCCAGCGGATGTCGGGATAGTAGAAGAACGCTTCATGCTCAGTCAATGACGTGCCTACGTTGTGGCCAAAGCCGTATATGTGCCCGTCACCTGAGACAACGCGGTTTTTCTCAAGAGCCTTTTGCATGTTGGCCTGTATGTACTGGCCATAATCATTGAGCAAGTCTTCGCTTTCCCAGTCAAAGAGCATTCCGCCCTGAATCGCTTGGGTGTACTCGTCTCCGTCATGTCCGAAAACAACTATGTCACCAAGGCTTCCGCTTTCCATGCGGGTTGCGAAAACGCCTTCGCTTTGCGGAATGATGTTAAGCTTCACATTAAACTTGTCAAGCATTACCTTTGCGAACCATCCCACCTGCTCGCCTGAATAGTTTGCCAGCTGCGAGTAGACATCAAGAGTGACTGTCTTCTCCGGGATGATGCTGTCGTCTGCTGCCACCGGGGCTGCCGGCTCAGCCGGCGCCGCGGGCGCGTCCGCCGCTGGGGCTGGTGCCGCTGTCTGCGCCGCAGGCGCGTTTGTTCCTGAATCTTTGCTGCCGCTGCTGCAGGCAGTAGTCGCAAGCATTAACACGCTTACAAGGCAAGCAAGTATTGCCAATAGGAAACGCTTTTTCATTTCAAAACCTCCGTCTTTTAATTTGTGCTTGATTTTCTGACTTATGTTGCTAAACTTTTACCCTTTGACCGCTCCTATCATTATGCCTTTTTCAAAGTACCTCTGCATGAACGGATAGACGAGCAGAATGGGCAGAATGCTCACCATTGAAACTGTGAGCTGCACTGTGCGGTTGTTTAGGGCGCTTTGGATCACGCTGGCGTCAATGGTTGACGATCCCGCGCTCATCAACGCGCTCAGGTTTGACGTTGTATTCAGGTAAATGTAGAGCCTATGCTGAAGAGTGTACAAGCTGGGGGAGCTTCCCATTAGAATCAGTGAATCCGTGAATGAGTTCCAATGGCCCACCGCCCCGAATATGGCGATTGTCGCCAGCACGGGCTTTGAAAGCTGGAAAATGATGTCCGTGAACACCTTCAGATACCCTGCGCCATCTATCGTGGCGCTCTCCTCAAGCTCTTTCGGGATGCTTTCAATGTATGTCTTGACAAGGATTATGTTAAACGGCGCAACTATGCCAGGTATGATGTATCCCCAAAAGTTGTTGGTAAGCCCAAGCATGGACATGTTCAGGTACCAGGGGATAAGCCCTGCGTTGAAGTACATGGTCATGATTAGAAGCCGGTAAATCACTTTTCGGCCGAACATTTCCTCCTTGGTCACCAGGTAGCCCACGAATGCTGACGCCAGAACCATAACCGCTGATCCAACCACTGTCCTGCCTACGGAAACCAGTATGCTCCGCCCCAGCTCTCCAGCCGCGAACAGCTTTATGTAGTTGTCAAAGTGGATGCCTACTGGGTACCACTTTATGGCGCCCGTTCTCACCAAGGCATTGTCGCTTATGGTATTAATAAACAGATAGTAGAACGGGAAAATGCAGATCAAGGCGAACACGATGAAAACCGTGTAGTTGACTATGTTAAAGGCAACATCGCCTGGCGACTGCTTGAACCTTGTGCCGCTTTTCTTGGCCATTTGCCCCTCCTTTATACGATGCTCTCTCCGCGCAGGATCTTTGACGCCTTGTTGGCAGTGAACAGCAGGGTTACGCTGATTATGGACTTGAACATTCCAACCACTGTAGCAAGCGGTATGTTTCCGCTTCCGTTGGCGCCCAGGCCCATTGTGTACACGTAGAGATCAAGCACCTCAATGGGCGACTTGTTCATCTGGTTCCTGAACACCAGGTACTGATCCATGCCGTTTGAAAGTATGTTGGCTATGCCCAGCAAGAACAGGACATAGAACGTAGGCATGAGCCCTGGCACTGTGATGTGCCACATTCGCTGGAAGCGGTCGGCGCCGTCTATTGTCGCGGCCTCGTAGAGCTGCTGGTCAATGCCGCTGATTCCAGCCATGTAGATGATTGCGCTCCAGCCAAGCCCCTTCCATGTGCCCCAGGCCCACATCTTCAGCCAGATGCCCTGGCTGCTCATCAGGAAGTTGGATCCTTCTTTGATAAAGCCAAAGTCGATTAGAATGGAGTTTACGAAGCCCTCAGTCGAAAACAGCGCGAAGGCCACGGCGTATACAAGAACCCAGCTGATGAAGTTGGGGATTGTTGTAACAGTTTGCACAAACCTTCTTGGGCCGCTCTTGCCCATTTCAGACATGAATATGGCAAACGCCATGGGAAGCCAAGAGGTCGCAATGCCTATTCCGCTCATTGCAAGCGTGTTTTTGAGCACTCTCAAAAGGTCGTTTCTAACGGCAGGATTCTGAAACAGCCACAGGAACCACTTGAATCCAGTAAAGTCGGCCGCGTTCAGCTTTATTCCAGGCTTGTAGTCGTAAAACGCGTATCTCCAGCCATAGAGGGGCAGATATGAAAAGACGATTATCAGCACCAAGAACGGGAGCATCATCAAAAACAACGAGTACTTCGCGGGCATTGCCTCTGGCCGCTCAGACCCTATGACAGGCCTGGCGCCGAAAAGGGCCAAAACCGCAGCCACTATCGCAGACGCAACAAACAGGAGCAGGTAAACTTTTATGCCTTGGGGGAACAATGGCGACAGCCTGTCGCTTCCAGATGAAGCGGCAAGACTTGATTGGGCGCTAATCAAAAGCGTCATGCCCAAAGCGCCTACAATGGCTCCTGCCAAGCCGATCCATGATCCGATTTTTCTCAACCGCTCGTACGCCAGCGACATGCATCCGGCAGCAGCTATGGCGGCTATTCCAAGCCCGGCTATCACAGAAGCGCCATATGCCAGATTCAAAGTTCCCTGCTGCACCCATCCCCTGTTTAGCGCCCTGACAAACACTCCGCCTATGGAAGAGTAAGACACAATCGCAGTGAAGAATGACGATCCCTCGGCCATCAGTCCGCTAATGCGGGCAGGGTTCAGCCCAGGCACAAACAGCAGGAAGGCGCAGGCTATCGCAAGAGCGCGCAGCGCTATCAGAAGCGTCTTCTCTACTCTCGGCCCGAGTTGCTTTTTTATGATTATTGGCAATTCGCATCCCTCCCTACGGGTGTAAGTCTATGGCGCAAGATCGCCGCCGTGTTCCGTCATATTTTTGCCAGAGCCTTGAAAAGCGGGATCCTTTGCG